>NZ_JBEZFT010000043.1:0-56049 GCF_040649595.1 Kribbella sp. NPDC048915
GATTCGGCGCGTGCGGGTGAGCAGTTCGGGGTTCGTACGTCGCTCGAGGGTGTCGACATGGGCGGGGTGAACAAGTACAAGGACGGTGTGGTCGACCGGCTGTTCAAGGGGTTGCAGGGCCAGTTGAAGGCCCGCGGCATCACGGTGATCGAGGGCGAGGGCCGGCTGACGTCACCGACCACGGTGCAGGTCGGCGACACCACCTACACCGGGCGGAACGTGATCCTGGCGTCGGGGTCGTACTCGAAGTCGCTGCCGGGTCTGGAGCTGGACGGTCACCGGGTGATCGCGAGCGAGCACGCGCTGGGGCTGGACCGGGTACCGGAGTCGGCGGTGATCCTCGGCGGCGGGGTGATCGGGGTCGAGTTCGCCTCCGCCTGGACCTCGTTCGGGACCCGGGTGACGGTCGTGGAGGCGCTGCCGCGGCTGGTGCCGGCCGAGGACCCGGACTGTTCCAAGGCGTTGGAACGGGCGTTCCGGAAACGGAAGATCGCGGTCAAGACCGGCACCCCGTTCGAATCCGTCGAAGTCACCGGCACCGGCGTCCGGGTCACCGTCGCCGGCGGTGAGGTGCTCGAGGCCGAGGTGCTGCTGGTCGCGGTCGGCCGCGGCCCGAACACCACCGGCCTGGGATACGAGCAGACCGGGGTCGCGCTGGACCGCGGCTTCGTCACCGTCGACGGCACATTGCAGACGTCGGTGCCGGGCGTGTACGCGGTCGGAGACATCGTGCCCGGCCTGCAACTCGCGCACCGCGGCTTCCAGCAAGGCATCTACGTCGCCGAACACCTCGCCGGACTCGCACCCACACCGATCGACGAGGCCGGCATCCCACGCGTCACCTACTCCGAACCCGAGATCGCCTCGGTCGGACTCACCGAGGAACAGGCGCGCGAGACCTACGGCGACATCGAGGTGCTGAACTACAACCTCGGCGGCAACGGCAAGTCACAGATCTTGAAGACCTCCGGCTTCGTCAAGCTCGTCCGCGCCCGCGACGGCGCCGTGATCGGCGTACACATGGTCGGCTCCCGGGTCGGTGAGCTGATCGGCGAAGCCCAGCTGATCTACAACTGGGAGGCCTACCCCGCCGACATCGCGCCGTTCGTCCACGCCCACCCCACCCAAAACGAAGCCCTCGGCGAAGCCCACCTCGCACTCGCCGGCAAACCCCTGCACTTCCATGACTGAGATTGGACATCTACCGGGCGACTCGCTGGGCCGCCCGAGTAGGTTTGACCCTGCTGGGAGCGTGTGGGACGCCCGTGACCCGGATCCCGCCCGCTCCAGCGGCACCGTAGGCTGACACTCGACCGATCAGACGAAGGAGCAACGACCGTCATGCCGACCTCTGTATCCCTGCCGGCCCTCGGGGAGAGCGTCACCGAAGGAACCGTCACCCGCTGGCTCAAGCAGGTCGGTGACACGGTTGCCGTGGACGAGCCCCTGCTGGAGGTGTCGACCGACAAGGTCGACACCGAAATCCCGAGCCCCGTCGCCGGCACCCTGCTCGAGATCAAGGCCGCCGAAGACGAGACCGTCGAGGTCGGCGCCGAACTGGCCGTCATCGGCGACGCCGGCGAAGCGAATTCCCCCGCACCCGAGGCCGCAGCCCCCGCCGAGGCCCCTGCCGAGCCGGCACCTGCCGAGGCAGCACCTGCCGAGGCAGCACCGGCCGAGGCCGCTCCCGAGGCCCAGTCCGCACCGGCTGAATCCGCCCCCGCCGCCGAGTCTGCACCGGCTGCGGAGTCTGCACCGGCTGCGGAGTCCGCCCCCGCCGCGGAGTCCGCCCCTGCGCAGGCCGCGCCCCAGGCGACGTCCGGTACGTCGGTAACGCTGCCCGCACTGGGTGAGAGCGTCACCGAGGGCACCGTGACCCGCTGGCTGAAGCAGGTCGGCGACGACGTGGCCGTCGACGAGCCGCTGCTCGAGGTCTCCACCGACAAGGTCGACACCGAGATCCCGAGCCCGGTCGCCGGCAAGCTCCTGGAGATCAAGGTCGCCGAGGACGAGACAGTAGAGGTCGGCGCCGAACTGGCCGTCGTCGGCTCCGCCGAGGCTGCGCCGGCTGAGGCTGCTCCAGCCCCGGCTGAGGCTGCTCCGGCCGCGTCCGCTCCGGCGCCGCAGGCCGCACAGACCTCCCCGTCGTCGCCGGCCACCTCCGCACCGGCCGCGGCAACTGCCGCTCCGGCCGCCGCTCCTGCGCCCGCTCAGGCCCCGGCTCCCGCCCAGGCCCCCGCGGCCCAGGCTCCGGCAGCTCAGGCAGCTCAGGCTCCGGCAGCTCAGGCTCCGGCGGCTCAGGCTCCCGCTGCCGCTGCGCCGTCGCCGAACGGCGCGTCCGCGGACGGCCCGAACTACGTCACCCCGCTGGTTCGCAAGCTCGCGGCCGAGCACGACGTCGACCTGAGCTCGATCCAGGGCACCGGTGTCGGCGGCCGGATCCGCAAGCAGGACGTGATCGCCGCCGCCGAGGCCAAGAAGGCTGCAGCCTCCGCTCCGGCCGCCCAGCCCGCGGCGGCGCAGAGCTCGGCCCCGGCCGCGAAGGCTCCGGCGGTCAGCCCGCTGCGCGGTACGACCGAGAAGATGAGCCGGATCCGCAAGGCGATCGCGACCCACATGGTCAACAGCCTGAAGGTCTCGGCCCAGCTGACCACCGTGGTCGAGGTGGACGTCACCGAGGTCGCCAAGCTGCGCGCGGCGAAGAAGGCGGAGTTCGAGGCCCGCGAGGGCGTCAAGCTGTCGTTCCTGCCGTTCTTCGCGCTGGCCGCGATCGACGCGCTGAAGCAGTACCCGAAGCTGAACGCGTCGATCGACGAGGAGAAGGGCGAGATCACGTACCACGCCGCCGAGCACCTCGGCATCGCCGTGGACGTGGAGCGCGGCCTGATGGTTCCGGTCATCCACAACGCCGGCGACCTGAACATCGCCGGCCTGGCGAAGAAGATCGCCGACCTCGCCGACCGGACCCGGAACAACAAGGTGCTGCCGGACGAGATGGCGGGCGGTACGTTCACCATCACCAACACCGGCAGCCGCGGCGCCCTGTTCGACACCCCGATCCTGAACCAGCCGCAGGTCGGCATGCTCGGGACCGGCGCCGTCGTGAAGCGCCCGGTCGTCATCACCCACCCGGAGCTCGGCGAGACGATCGCGATCCGGCAGATGGTGTACCTGGCCCTGACCTACGACCACCGCCTGGTCGACGGCGCCGACGCGGCCCGCTACCTGACGGCCGTCAAGCAGCGCCTCGAAGAGGCCCAGTTCGAGGTCTGATCTGGCCGCCTGACTTGGCCGCCTGACTTGGCCGCCTGACTTGGCCGCCTGATTTGGCCGCCTGAACCGCGCAGGCAACCCGGCGCCGGTTTCCGTCTCCCCCGAGACGGGCACCGGCGCCTTCTGTTTACTTTCCAGCTGGTTGACTGTCCTCCACCCACCTACCCACGACCCACCCGACCGCCGTCCGTCGGACAAGGAGCAGAGCGGGATGAAGTACGTGCTGGCCGGTGCATCCGGCTTCCTCGGCAAAGCGCTGGCCCGTGAACTCGGTGCCCAGGGCCACCAGGTCACCCGTTTGGTACGCCGTACCCCGTCCGCCCCCGACGAACTCCGCTGGGATCCCGCCGCCGGCGACCTGGACGCGGCGTCCCTCGGCGATCCCGACGTCCTGGTGAACCTCGCGGGCGCCAACATCGGCCGCCCGTGGACCCCGACGTACCGCCTGACGCTCCGCGAGAGTCGCGTCTCGACGACGTCCACCCTCGCCGCCGCGGCCGCCCGCCTCGAGCATCCCCCGGTCGTGATCACGCAGAGCGGCATCGGCGGGTACGGCCTCGACCGCGGCGACGAGATCCTCACCGAGGACTCCGAGCTCGGCGACGGCTTCCTGGCCGAGGTCGTCCGCCTCTGGGAAGGCGCCCTCGAACCCGCCCAGAAGGCCGGCAGCCGAGTCGTTGCCCTCCGCACCGGCGTCGTCCTGGACCGCAAGGCCCCCGCGTTCCAGCTCCTCTCCCTGCCGTTCCGCATCGCCCTCGGCGGCCGCCTCGGCCCCGGCACGCAGTACTTCCCTGTCGTCTCCCTGACCGACTGGATCCGCACCGTCCAGCACGCCGCCGAGACCGACACCGTGAGCGGCCCGGTCAACGTCAGCCTCCCCACTCCGACCACGAACGCAGACTTCACCGAGGCCCTCGCCACCGCCCTGCACCGCCCCGCGTTCCTCCCCGTCCCCGCCACGCTCATGAAACTCACCCTCGGCGAGTTCGCCTGGGAACTTTTGGGCAGCAAACGAGCCCTCCCCACCCGCCTCCAATCCACCAACTTCACCTTCCACCACCCCACCGCCACCGCCGCAATCTCAGCCGCCCTCGCGTAACATCCACCCCCTGGCGCCCAACCCTTTGCGGTCGTCGTCCCATCAGGGAGGGTAGACAGACACCCGAGGGGGGACGAGAGATGGCCGACTCGACGGCGTTCGCCGAGTTCGCGACCAGTAGACACGGCGCGCTCTACCGGTACGCCTACCTGCTGGCCGGGGACCGCGGTCTGGCCGAGGACCTCGTCCAGGAAGCGTTGGTGAAGACGTACGTCGGATGGCACCGGCTCCGCGACCCGAACAACGCCGAGGCGTACACGCGCCGGGTCATCACCACCACTGCGATCGGCTGGTGGCGCCGGAAATCGTGGCGCGCCGAGCGGCCGAACGACGACGTACCCGATCGGCCGGCCGACTCGACGACCGCCGACGATGCGAGCGCGCGGGTCTGGCTGTGGCAGGAACTGCAGCAGCTGCCGCCCCGGCAACGGGCGGCGGTGGTACTGCGTTACTACGAGGACCTCACCGAGCCGCAGACCGCCGAGATCCTCGACTGCAGCGTCGGGACCGTGAAGAGCCAGGTCTCCGACGCGCTCAAGAAGCTTCGCGCCCGGCTGGGCGCCGACGTCGTGCTGAAGGCAGGAATGAGCGAATGAACGACCTCCTCAAGGACACGCTGGCCGAACGCGCCGCCGGCGCCGAGCCCCCGCCGCTCGACCTCGACGCCCTCGTTGCGGCCGGCAACCGCCGGATCTCCCGCCGGCGCGCCATCGGCGCCCTCGGCGGCGCGGTTGCGGCCGCCGCCGTCACGATCGGTACCGCAACCGTCGTCCGCCCGCGCGAATCCCAGCCCCAACCGGCCAAGCCGGCCCCGTTCGCCCAGCGCCGCGCGACCTACGCCCTCGGCAGCACCATCCACTACGGCGACGAAGTCCTCTCCGTGGCCCCCCACAAGATCACCGCCTTCGTCCAGACCGATGCCGGCTTCGTCTTCCTCGACGCAAGCAACAACATCCACGTGGCCGATCGCTCGGGGACCCGGAGCCTGGGCAAGAACAGCTGGGAACTCACCGCGGACTTCCACGGCACCCTGGTTGGCTGGGTCGAGGGTTTCAACGACCACAACGAGTCGGTGGTGTACGACGTCGCCGCGGGCCGCGAGCTCGTGCGGACCGCGGTCGGCAACAAGGTCCCGCCGAACGTCAGCCTCGTCTTCCGCTCACGGATCATCGCGATCGACGGCGGTACGGCGTACTTCGACACAGTCGACGGCCCGTACCGCTGGGACATCCGTGCGAACCGGGGCGAGCTGCTCGCGAAGGTGCCGACGAACACCGTCCGCGCCGTGGCAGCCGGGCAGATCGTGTTCCAGCAGCCACTCGAGCAACGCCCGCCCGCGGTGGACCTGACGATCGCGGAGACCGTGACCGACAGGCCGTCGGTCCGCCTCCTCGGTCAACAGGCGTTTCCCTCCCCCACGGCGGCGTATCTGGCGAGCCAGCCGAACGACGCACACCCAGGCATCCAGCCGCTGTGGGCCGGCCTCCACCTCGCGGACACCGCGTCCGGCAACCGTATCGGCCTGCCGGACCAGACCTATTTCAGCTTCTACTTCGGCCAGTGGATCGACGACGAGACCTGCACCATCGCGGCCGAATACCCGAGGATGGGCACGCTGGACCTCCTCGTCGTCAACGCCCGCACCGGCGCCACGAAGGTCGCGGTGTCGCATTTCACCACACAGGGCTTCAGCTCAACGCCCCCACGCCTGGCGTCCTTCGCCCTGCCGACCGGACGGCCGATCATCGACCTCGCCTGATCAGGATGTCGTCCAGTCTGTCGGGCCGTGGAGCAGTCATTCGCCGCGGCGCTGCGCGCGTCGACCGGCAACTGACCCAGGAGGGGCGCACGGAACCGATGGGCGGACAGGACCGTGGACGCTTCGCAGACCACGGGGTCTACGGACCGAGCGGATGCCCAAAGTCCCCACAACATCTGGCCGTGTCACCACCAAGACCTCACGTGTCAGGACATCGGTAACGGTTCAGGGGTCCTGGCGGGAGCGGGCGTTGCCGACGTAGGTCACTCCGGGTGCGGATCTGGTGTGCTCGGCGAGACATCCACCAGCCCCGCATCCACCGGCCCGGCACCAGCAACCCCGGCCCACACCGGCACGGCTTACAGCAGGTCCTCGTCATCACCAAGGGTGACAAACCGGGCGACACCATCACCGTCACCATCACCGTCACCAACACCGGCGGCGAGATCCTCATCGAGTACACCCGGCCTGCACCCGGCACCGCCTACGTCGGCAACGCCAAACCACCCGGACCCGTCACCGAAGCCCTGAGACCTCAACTGTCACCCACGACCAAAGACATCACACTACGTGCGAGCACTCCGATGTCCTGAGACATCACACACTACGTGCGAGCACTACGTGCGAGCACTACGTGCGAGCACTAGCCTTGATTCAATCGAACATACGTTCTAATATAGACACATGGCGGCGATCTCAACCCACCCACCCCTCCGCGTCCCCTCGCCAACCGGGCCAGGCGCCGTCCCGCCCACGCGCGCCGTCACCCACCCAGATCAACCCGACACAACCCCCGCATCAAACCCAACCCTTGCGCCACACCCAACCCTTGCGCCGTGCCCCTCCCTTGACCCGTACCTCGCCGCGCAGTTGCCGCCCGACGACCTGTACGACCCGGACGACCCCCACCCACCTCGCTTCCTCCCCGAGGAAGACGTCTTCGACGACCTTCCGCCGATGTCGCAAGTGGACGCCCTGGAATGGGAACTCTGGGCAGGCTCCGAACAAGACGACGCCGAGCGCGAGATGCTCCACCGCAAAGCCCCCGCCTGGGTCTTCCTCCCCCCAGGCCCAGAACTGGCCGCAGCCCTGGCACCGGTCCGCCCTCAGTACGAGTCCCCGATCGCCCTCATCGAACTGCTGAAGGCAGCCTCCCGCCTCGAGTCCTGGGCAGCATCTCTCAAAGCCTCCGCAATGGGTTCGTTCGTACGCCAGCGCAAAGCTCAACTCACCGAGATCCCCCGACCCAGCCAAATCGATTCATCGGGCCGCCCCGTCGACCCCGAACGTTCCTGGATCGCCGAAATCGCCGCCGCCCTCCACCTGTCCCACCAGACTGCAGCTCGCCACATCGAGACCGCCGTACACCTGACCGGCACCCTGACCGCAACCCATTCAGCACTACGCTGCGGCGCCCTGTCCTGGTCCAAGGCCCTGTCAATCTCCGAGTCGACCCGCTCCTTGGCGCCGGCCGATGCCCAGGCAGTCGAAGCCCACGTACTCCGCCGCGCACCAGGCCAAACCCACAAGAACCTGGCCACCTCTCTACGTCGCCAGGTCGCCAAGTACACCGCAGCCGAGGACGCCGACAACCACCGCAAAGCGGTCACCGAACGCACCTGCACCATCGTCCCCCTCCCCCACGGCATGGCCGGCCTCTGGGTAGTCCACACCGCAGACAAGATCCAGCAAATGTGGGTAACCATCCAAGCCATGGCCAACCTGGCCAAACGCCCCACCACGGACGATCCAGCCCCCTCCAGCACAGCACGCAAAACACGCGACGTGGACGACTCGAGCACGTCTGGCACGTCAGGCACGTCCAGCACGTCCAGCACGTCCAGCACGTCCAGCACGTCGGGCAACGCGGACAACGCAAGTGACTCGCGCAACGCCGACCGGAACACGACTGCCGCGGATCTCCACCAGCACTCGAATGCCAAACCTGACCACGACATTCGAGCTGAACAAGCTGCCCAGAACCAGCATGCTGAACGGCCCGCCCCGTTCCCCCAGAAACCGCGAGGTACACGAGAAGCACAATGCGCCCCAGGCCCACGGAGTCCGCGGGACGCCCCCGGCTCATGGGATACGCACGGTTCCCCGGATGCATACGGCTCTCCGGATGCACTCGGCTCTCCGGATGCACTCGGCTCTCCGGATCCCGATGGTTCCCCAGCCACTCATGGTTCCCGGGATGCACACAGTTCCCGGGATGCACGCGACCCCAGCGATGCCCAGGACGAACATACTGCGCGAGATCCAGGCGACGCTCGCGCAGAACGCACTGCGCAGCAGACGCGCGATGAACGGACCGCACCGCAACGGCGTGCGGACGTGGTCGCGGACCTGTTCGAACACATGCTGCACAACGGCCTGGACTGGCTGGGCCGCCGCCTGCCCGACAACCATCGCCGACGCCCTCACATCGAAGTACTGATTCCTGTCACCACGCTGCTCGGCATGGACGACGACCCCTGCGAACTCACCGGCTACGGCCCCATCACCGCAGATATGGCCCGCCGTATCGCCTCCGACGGCACCTGGCGGCGACTCCTCACGGATCCCACCAACGGCACCGTCCTCGAAGCCTCCACCAAGCGCCACGACCCGGGTGCACTCGTCACGGAGACCCTGCTCGCCCGCTATCCCACCTGCGCCTGGCCCGGCTGCAACCGCACCTCCCGCGACTGCGACCGTGACCACGCGACTCCGTTCGCCAAGTCCCGCCGTACGAGGCTCAACGGCCTCGTCCCCTACTGCGAATACCACCACGTCATCAAAGACACCCCCGCCTGGGGCTGGACCGCCACCACCGACCCCAACGGCTCCGTAACCCTCACCACTCCCACCGGCCACCGCTACACAACAACCCCGCCCGCCCAGGGACCAATCGCCCCAACCGCCGCCCACCTGGCGCCAGACTTCCCGCCCCACCGCACCGCTCCACCACCCAACGAACCTCCACCCTTCTAAGCCCACCTTCCAAGCCCCACCCTGGTTGGCCCCACCCTGGTTGGCCCCACCCCGGTAAGTCCCACCCCGGTAAGTCCCACCCCGGTAAGTCCCACCCCGGTAAGTCCCACCCTGGTAAGTCCCGCCATCACTTTGAACAACCGCGACGAGGTGCCGGCCGGAGCGCGACGAGGGGCACGGGCGTCGGCGCGTCCGCGCCCGGGTGAGGCAGTTGGACCAGATGGACCACGGCAAGGCAAGGTGCGGGTCGCGACCGCTGCCGTCCTACTGCGTGGCCGCTGCCCTGCCACTGTGCGGCCCCGCGCGTCCCACTGTTCGGCCGCGCGTTCCCGTGGGTGGCCGCGCGTTCCTGTGGGTGGCCACTCACGTTTCACTGATGGTCGTCGAACAGGTGGGTTCGTCGAGATCGAGAGCCGATCGCCCTGGACCAGGCTCGGGAAACGAGCGGCACCCTTGCCGCCTCGACGCTATGAGCGTGTCACGTTCGAGGACGGCCGTAGCTGCCGCCCTTGTTTGAATGGCGTCGCCGAGCGCTGCGCCGTGCGCGGGCTTACTTCGTCACGGGCGAGCACGTCTTGCACATGCGTCGCACAAGCAAACACACAAGGCGAACCAGTCGCGCGTTCCCCAAGGCGAACCAGTCGTGTTGTCCCGACGACAAGCCGATCGCGTTCTCCGGAAGCCGAACCAGTCGCGCTGCCCACAAGAAGGGACCTCACGGCCGTGCCGCAGGTCGAAGAACAGTACGGCCGACGACCGCGGCGGCAGCAGCGTCGACTGCTGATGATGAGTGATGCCCCGCGGCCGCTGGCGCTTCCGTCGAGGCCGGCGGACGCCGGGTGGTGTGCGATTCCACCTCTGAGGGACACCGACGGCGGCACACCGCACATCGCCGGGTTTCCGATAACGATCCCGCCAACGACCACCGAACCCGGCCACACGCGACGATCCGACGGCTGCTGCGCGCAGCGATCCGACAGCGTCTGCGCCCCGCGACCCCACAGCACCTCCGCCCCGCGACCCCACAGCGTTTGCGCGCGGTGATCCGACAGTGTGCCGCCGGCAACGAAACGCGTCCTTGGCTCATCCAAGGTGCCCGCGCCGATCCCGGAACGCTGTCAGCCGCGATTCAGGCGACCGCGGGTGAGCCCTCACGCCCCGAGTACTCAATGCCGGTCGACATTGGCATCACGGCTGAGTGATCGTGCTGATACGCCAGGCTGGCTTGCGGCTCTGGCCTGGCATCGCTTCGGTGGTGCGGATGGCGGCTGTCAGGGTGATCAGTCTCGTTGTCGGGGAGCCGAGAGGCAGCGCGGTTCTGCGGCCGGACCGGTCTACGAGTTGGCCTCCTGTCAGGCGGTCGACCGTTCTGAGCGTGACCGTGGTGGGAGTGCGGCGCGTCAGCGTGATGCTTTCGATGGTGATCTTCAGATTCTCGACGTGCACGTTCTGCTCGCGGTACTTCGAGAGGAGTGCACGGTCGGCCCTCCACGGTGGAGTCTCCGGAACGTACGTCCGGTCGAGGATTCTGGAATCTAGGGTGTTGAACGCTAGCGCTCGTTGTTCGTCCAGTGCCTGCAGCGTTCGGAGCCAGGCAGCCAGGTCTGCTTGTGACGGTGCAGATTCGCTGTGCGGCGGTGCTGTGGTGTGCGCAGTAGCTGGCGACTCGGAGCGTTCGGAGGTCGGCCGGTGGGCGCCGGTCGGGTGGGCCCCTGGCGTCTGCATTGCGGACGGACGGCCCGAGGGCTGACGGCCCGACGTCGGATGGCTGGACGGCAACTGTGCTGTTGGGAGGCGGTTGTTCGACGGCTGGGAGCTTGCTGAGTGCGCGGGCGACTGCTCCGCGCCGGTCGATTGCTGCGCGACTGGCGGACGAGACGCGGTTGGCGAGGTGGTCCGTGGCTCGGCTCCGTCTGTGTGCGAGGCGGTCGGTGCTCCGGATCCCTTGTCGGAGTTGGGCTGTGAACGGGCATCGGGGTTGGCGTTGGCTGATGCGTCGATCGTGCGTAGTACCGCGATGCTGATCGCGAGCACAACAAGAACGCCCACGCCGACAGAGGCCAGTACGCCGTAGGCCTGGTGACCGGAACGGGCCGCCGGTACCACCGCCGAACGACGTTGGGCTGTGCGCATCCGGCGCCTGTGACGCGCGTCCTGAGCCTGCCCAGGTGCTGCCTTGGCCGAAATGCGGCGGAGTGTGTGGACTACGCGTCGCACGGCAGACCAAGGCATTCGACCGCGGGTTGCGCCTGGCGCGCCGCGGGCGGTCGTCGGTGTTGGGAGCCCGTCGTTCGTATCCGTTGAGCGTCGGTGTGGTGGGAGGACTCCCAGGAGTTTGCGGGACGGAGGACTCTCGCGACCATGCGTTGCGGCCGAGGAGGCCCAGGTGGGGTCGACGGACTGCCCGGTCTCGGTCGCCCGGGCGAAACCAGTGTGGTCGCTGCGCATGGCGGACTGTGCAGCCTCGGCTGGGTTGGACGGCTCTGTGGGTCGGCCGGGTGGGGTGGGTTGAGGCCACAGAGGGTTGAGGTGCGGAGGCTGGGAGAAGACCGTGTCCGGTCGTCGGCGGATGGCCGGGCGGGACAGCCGGGCGAACGGTGCCAGGCCCTGGTCGGCGCGGTCACTTGGTTTGGCCACGTGGGCTGGGTCGGCCGCGTGGGTGAGGTCGTCGGCGTCGGCTCGATCGGCCACGTGGGTGAGGTCGTCGGCGTCGGCTCGGTCCGCCGCGTGGGTGAGGTCGTCGGCGTCGGCTCGGTCCGCCGCGTGGGTGAGGTCGTCGGCGTCGGCTCGGTCCGCCGCGTGGGTGAGGTCGTCGGCGTGGGCTGGGTGGCTTTGGCGCAGAGATGGCCCTCCGCGGCGGGGATTGCGGCGGCGGGTCGGGCGGGGGCGTTTTGAGGTGGCTTTGGCGGAAGGTACGGAGGGTTGCGGTCGGCTCGGGTGAGTGGGGGGTGTTGCGGGTGGATTGGCTGGAGGTGGGGCCAGTGGGGCGCGAGAGAGGGCGAGGGGCTCGTCGTCATCGTCGTCTGGCGGGGTGTCCGGGTGCGCCGGGTGTTCGTGGGTGTTGCCGAGGTCGTGGCGTGGCGAGGGTTCGGAGGTGGGCAGGAGTCTGGAGTTGGGTGCGGTCTCTGGGTTGGGGAGCCGGGAAGCGCGTGTGGCTTCGGTCGGTGGCGTCGGCTGGTTCAGGGCGTGGATCGTCGGGGCCCAACCGGCGCGGATGACTCGCTCGATGGAGGACGTGACCTCGGGGTCGGCGGGGGCATGGGATCTGGTGGGGTCGGATGGGTTTGGCACGGCGGGGTCGAGCGCGGTGAGGTTGGGCGCGACGGGGTCCAGCGCGACGGGGCCGAGCGCGGTGAGGTCGGGCGCGACGGGGTCCAGCCCAGTGGGGTCGGGCGCGGTGGGGTTGGGCGCGGCGCGGCGCACGTCCACGGCCGGGCAGGGGTGGGATGTGGCGGCGGGTGGTGGGGTGGGGTTTAAGGGGGTCAGGTCTATGGGGAGGGCTTGGGATTGGGTTAGGAGGCGGTGAGGGAGGGAGTGGATAGGTGGGGTGGTGAAGAAGGCCTCGGGGAATGGGTTGAGGGCTTGGGCGGCTTGGCGGGCTATTTCAGCCAGAGACTTCAGGTCCGCGGCGGGAGCGGCAGGGTGGAGGGCCGCGTCGGTGAGGATAGGGCGGCCGTCGGCGTCGAAGTGGATGTTGGTGGGGGTGATGGCGCCGTGGCTGAGGCCTGCTGTGTGGAGGTGGGCCAGTGCGTCGGCGAGGGGTGCCAGGAGGGTGATCAGTTCGCCTTGGGTGAGCGGGCCTCGGCGGGTGAGGAGGGCGGCCAGGGAGCCGGCGGGTAGGTGTTGGGTGATGAGGAGCCAGCCGGTGGCGGACTCGTGGTACTCGATGAGGCGGGCGAGGTGTGGGTGGGGGTTGCGGGCGAGGAGGCTGAGGTTTGCGCGGAGTCTCGGGCGGTCGGGACGGGCGGTGAACGGGAGGTGTTTGAGTACGGCGTTGCGGCCGGTGATGCGGTCACGGACCTGCCAGACGGTGCCGGCCGGTCCGGACGCGAGCTGCCGCCGCAGGCTGTAACCGGTCAGGTCTGCGAGGTCCATGCCCAAGAGGATGCATCGATCGCGACATCGCCCGTCGAAGTTATCCACAGCCCTGACGTGCGACCGACTCCCCCGGAGCGCTGACAGCGATCCGCTGAGCGTGGACAGCGGTCCGGATGCCCTCGGACTCGGAGGTCAAGGAGTGCGCGCCTACACTCGGGGTGTGAGGGCTATCAGGTATGTGGAAGCCGGCTTCGGGGCCGATGCGGTGGATTACGAAACTGCGTGGGCCGAGCAGCGCCGGTTGCATCGGGAGGTTGCCGAGGGCACCGGGGCGGACACGGTGATCCTGCTCGAGCACCCGCCCGTGTACACGGCGGGTAAGCGCACGGAGCCGCACGAGCGGCCGATGGACGGTACGCCGGTGGTGGACGTCGATCGGGGCGGCAAGATCACCTGGCACGGACCTGGGCAGCTGGTCGGGTACCCGATTGTGAAGCTCGCCTCACATGTGTACGTCGTGGACTACGTTCGGCGGCTCGAGGAGGCGCTGATCGGGGTCTGCGCGGAGCTCGGGGTGAAGACCGGGCGGGTGAAGGGCCGTAGTGGGGTCTGGGTGGCCGCCGACGACCGTGGGCGGGAGCGGAAGATCGCCGCGATCGGGATCCGGGTCGCGCAGGGCGTGACCATGCACGGGTTCGCGCTGAACTGCAACAACGACCTGGCCTGGTTCGACCGGATCGTTCCGTGCGGGATCTCCGACGCCGACGTCACCACGCTCTCCAAGGAGCTGGGTCGTGAGGTGACGATCGCCGAGGCGCTCGAGCCGGTACGGCGGCACCTCGACGAACTGCTCGCCTGGAACGAGTACGAGCGCAGCCCGGACATCGACCACCACGACGATCCGCCGACGGCGATCACCTACGGGTTGACGGTCTGAGCCTCCAGCCCGACCTCTGCGCGCCAGGCATCATGTGAGGCGCGCAGTCCGGCCGCGATCTCAGGCTGCGCCGACAGGTGGTTCACAGCCTCACCGATGTCGTCGCTGAGGTTCGCCAGGAACCAGCCCTCCCCGATCGGCGCGTGTTCGTAGTCGCGCAGGTGTCGCGTGTTCTCGTTGTCCGCGACCCAGCTGAGCTTCCACTCACCCGACCGCACAGCCCACTGGAAGCCGCAGTCCCAGTGCAGTTCGTCATGCGCCGCGTCGGCTGTGCCGTCCAGCACCGGCAGGATGTCCAGGCCGTCGCAGCCCGCAACGGATGCACCAGCTGCGGCAGCCAGCGTCGGTACGAGGTCCATTGAGCTGATGAGAGCGTCCGTACGGCGTCCCGCGGGCAGGCGGCCGGGCCAGCGCCACAGCATGGGGATGCGGATGCCGCCGTCCCAGAGCGTGTACTTCGTCCCGCGCAGTGGAGTGTTGTCGCCGAAATTGCACGTGGAGCCGCCGTTGTCGGTCAGGTACACCACGATGGTGTCGTCGCCCGCTGCGTCGAGCAGCCGGCCGATCTCCGCGTCCATCAGCTCCAGTTGCGCCAGGTAGTACTCGCGGCCGTGCGGGAGATTCGGCACGATCACGTCGTCGTACCACTCGGTGAACGAGCTGGACGAGCCGTACAGGTCCGGTGACCAGTCGCGGAACGGCGGCAGGCCGCGTGCCTCCAATTCGGAGTCCGGGAGCTGCCAGCAGAAGTTGTGTACGGCGTTGAACGCGACCATGCAGAAGTACGGCCGCTCGTCGTCCGCGACCATGAAGTCCGTCGCGCGTCGGCCGAACTCCGCGGTCAGGAAGCCCTCGTGCTCGACCGGTTCGTCGCCCGACAGCAACGGTTGCACGGCCATGTGGTGCGCGGACGGCTGACCGTACGACGCGACGGCGTCCTCGGAGTGGTGCAGGTAGTTGAGCCGCCCGAACGACTGCCCCGCCAGTCCGTACAGCGTCTCGTCGAAGCCGTGGTGCGGTGGGCATGCTCTGTCCCCCACGTCCTCCTGGCCGTAGTGCACCTTGCCGAAGTAGCCGGTGCGGTACCCCTGGTCGCGGAGGAGCTCGGCCAGCGTCGGTACGTCGTCCGGCGGGAACGCGGCCGAGTCGAACCATTGGCCGCCCCACCGCTGCTGGTACCGCCCGGAGATGATCGCGGCGCGTGACGGACTGCAGATCGGCGCGGTCACGTAGGCGTCCGTGCAGGTCACGCCCTCGGCGGCCAGGCGGTCGAGGGCCGGCGTACGGACTTCCGCGTGCACGCCGGTGGCGCTGCGGTCGGCGTACCCGTGGTCGTCGGAAACGATCAGGAGAATGTTCGGAGCGGACAACGGCCCATCCTCTCAGCGGCTGCTGGGTCTGGGGTCCACCTTAGGCAAGCGGTTGCCTGTCGGCGCCCCGCCGAAGTGTCGGCGCGGTGTGGCGGCGGTTCGTCGCTACCTTGGGGTTGTGTCCAAATTTCTTGGGTTCTTGCTCGGGGTAGCGGTTGCTCTGGCCGGTCCGGCCGTGTTCGGAGTCCTCGCGGCGCCGGGTGGTATCGAGCTGAACGCGAAGGGGATGGCGCTGGCCTTCGGCATCGGCGCGCTCATCTTCTGGGCCGTGGTGTCGTACTTCTCGGGCGCCGGCGCGCTGGGGGCGTTCGTCGCCTTCGGCACGCTCGTCTACTGCTGGCTCTGGATCCCGAACCGGACCACGAACTTCCTGAACGACGTCCCGGGTGTCACCAACGGGATGATCGAGGGGTCGAAGCAGTACACGCTGAACGGCGTCGTCCCGATCCTCGGCGTCATCTCGCTGGTGTACGCGATCCAACTGATCGTGCTGAGCGTCCAGCGCCGGCGGCGGGAGCGGGTCGAGGCCGAGCGGCTGCAGCGCGAGCAGGAAGCCGCGCAGGCGCAGCAGGAGGCGGACGTCGCCGCCGTGTACCCGGTTGCCGGTGGCACCTATCAGGAGCCGGCCGCGTACGAGCGCCGATCGGCGTACGACGATCTGTTCGCGGAGCCGGCGCCGGTGCAGCCGCGGAACCAGGCGGACGAGCAGACGCGGCAGTTCCCCGTGCAGGCCGAGGAGGTCGAGCAGACCCGCCAGTTCCCGCAGGCCGATGCCGACAGCAACCACTCCGCCGACGAAACCGTAGTCGCGCCGGCACCCGTACCGGAGGCAGTCCAGGAGCCCGCCCAGGAGCCTGTCCAGGAGCCCGAGCAGCCGGCAGCTTCGGTTGAGCAGCCGCAGCCGGTCGCGGCTACTCCTCAGGCTGCGGCTGCTCCTCAGGCTGCGACCGACGCCCCCGCGCCGGTCCAGCCGGAGACGGAACCTGAAAAGCAGAACGCACCGCAGCAGACAGAGCAAGAGACAGCGCAGCAAGCCGAACAGCAGGCCGAGCAGCGGACAGCGGAGCGGAGGATTTCGCCGCAGGAGCAGATGGGATCTCAGTACCGGGAGCGGATGGAGGACCCGGAGGACACCGGCGAGTTCCACCTGGCCTTCGAGAACCCGATCATCCGGCCTGCCTGAAACAGCGAGAGGTCACGACACCATCAGGCGACGTGCATCCGTTGCTGGTTCGGATTCGCCTGCTGGGTGGTGGCCTCTTCGTACGCCTCGGTCGCCATCTGCAACACATCACGCGACATCTGCGCCCGCGGTGAGTCGGTACTCCAGGCAAGCACGAGCTTGCGATGAATCGGGTTCCCGGCGAGCCGCCGCGTGGTGACATCCGAGGAGAGCATCCGGTACGACGTCGGCGAAACAAGTGCCACGCCCTGACCGCTGGTGACGAACCCCATCAGCACCGATGTGTCCACCGAGTGATGCTCGACGCGCGGCTGGAACCCAGCCGCCTCGCAAGCAGCCCGGAACAGCACATGGAACCCACTGTCGTCCGGCGGCTCACCGATCCACTCCTCGTCACTCAGCAGCGACAGGTCGATTTCACCGTGCGTACGGCGGGCGACCGGGTGGTCCGCGGCGAGGGCGACGTACGCCGATTCCGACTCGACGACCGTGGTGGCTTCGACGCCGGCGGGCAGCCGCAGCTCGAAGCCGGGGAACTCGCGCAGCAACGCGAAGTCCAGCCGGCCGCTCTCGAGCTGCTGCAGCAGGACACTGCTCGACCACTCGACCTCGATGCTGACCTGCTCGATCTCACCGTGGGCGCGGAGCCGGGACGCGATCCCGGACATCGGCGCGGTCGGGAAGCCACCGAGCCGGACCGCGGACGATTCGACGGCGGTCATGGCGGACACGGTCGCGGACAGATGGTCGACGTCGACCAGGATCGCGCGGGCGCGATCCACGGCGTACCGGCCCAGTGCGGTCGGCGTGACACCGGTGCGCGACCGCTCGAAGAGCTCACCGCCGAACGCGGCCTCGATCCGTTTCAGCTGCGCGGTCAGGCTCGGCTGGCTGACTTTGAGCCAGCGGGCGGCCCGTCCGACGGACCCCGCTTCTGCCACCAGGACCACCACCCGTAGGTGGCGCAGCTCGACGTTCATGCGTTGGAACCGTAGTCGAGGTCGAGGCACAGCACACAGCGACCCTACATTGCGGTTTCGTCACAGCCGGGCCGAAGGTTGTAACACCCGGCCCGGCTGCCACGATTAGTCATGACGTTTTGAGCGCCAGCGCTTCGCGGTACCCGAGCCGCCGACCGGTCTGCAGCAGCGTGCGCTCGTACAGCCGCGCGCCGACCCGGACGATCACGACCGTGGTGACCAGCAGCAGCGCGATCGCCGCCAGCGGCTGCCAGAGCGGAACGTCCTCGGTGAGCATCCGTCCGGGCATCGACATCGACGACGCGATCGGGACGAAGGACGCCACGGTCTTGGCCGACGTCCCCGCGAACACCGCGAAGAAGAACGGGATCATCAGGATCATCTGCCCCGGCAGCGTGGTCGACCCGAGGTCCTCCTGCCGTGTCGCCAGCGATCCGGCGACCGCCCACAACCCAGCCAGTGCGACGAACCCGAGCACGAAGAACACCACGAACCAGCCGGCGACCGGCGCGACCACCTCGAGGATGTCGGCGCGGTCGGTGGCCAGCAGCCCGAGCAGCGAGACACCCGCGATCAGCACGATCTGGGACAGTGCCAGCACGGTGTTGCCGAGGACCTTGCCCCACAGCAGCGAGCGGATCGGCACCGCGGCGGCCAGGATCTCGACGACCCGGCTCTCCTTCTCCTGGACGACGCTCTGCGCGATCATCATGCCGAAGCCGAGCGCGGTCATGTAGAACACCAGCGCCAGGGCGATGTTCACGAAGTGCGCGAGGATATCCGGCAGCGGTCCTGGTTCGAGCAGCTGCACCGTGAGCTTCGTGCCGGCGTGCAGCTGTTCGGGCGACAGACCGGCCTTCGCAGCGTTCGCCTCCATGCCCGTCGTCGCGACCGCTTCCCGCAGTGCGCCTTCCACGCTCGAGTCGACGCCGTCATCGCCCACCACGACGTACCCGTCCTGGCCCGGCACCAACGCCGCTTTCACGTCACCCTCGGTCACGGCCTGCTCTGCGGCGGCGCGATCGGCGTACCGCGTCGCCTCGAAGCCGTCGCCGCCTGATGTGGCCGACGCCTTCTGGACGATCGTCGCGCTCGCCTCGTCGACGACCGCAATCTTGTCCGGTCCGCTGTTGCCGACGATCAGCGCCGGGATGATCGTCGCCGCGATGACGATCACCAGCATCACCAGCGTCGAGCCGATGAAGGTCTTGTCCCGCAGTTTCGTGCTGATCTCGCGTTCGGCGATCAGCACCCACGGCCTGTCCACCACGTTCATCGGGTCGCCTCCCGGAAGACCTCGCTGAGCGCCACCCGTTCCGGCCCGAACTCGCGGACCGCGCCCCGGCTGAGCGCCTGCTGCAGAATCGTCTGCTCCATCGAGCGGTCGAGGACCTCGAACAGCGCCGTACCGCCGGCCACGTCGCGCACCTCGATCCCCGGCAGGTCGCGCAGCCAGCCGGCGTCGCTGTCCACCACCAGGCGGTACGTCGTCGACGACGCGGCCGCCAGCTCGGACACGGCGCCCGCGGCAACGACCTTGCCCCGCGACAAGATCACCAGGTCGTCGCACAGCCGCTCGACCAGGTCGAGCTGATGGCTCGAGAACAGCACCGGCACCTGCGGCGTGACTTCCTCGCGGAGCAGGTCGACCATCGCGTCGACGGCGAGCGGGTCCAGACCGCTGAACGGCTCGTCCAGGACCAGCGCGATCGGCTCGTGCACCAGCGCCGCCGCGATCTGCACGCGCTGCTGGTTGCCCAGCGACAGCGTCTCGAGGACGTCGGACGCCCGCTCGGCGAGCCCGAGCCGGCCGAGGATCTTGTCGGTCCGCTCCGCGGCCCGGTCCTGGTCGAGTCCGTGCAGCCGGCCGAAGAACTCCAACTGGTCGCGGATCTTCATCTTCGGGTACAGCCCGCGTTCCTCCGGCATGTAGCCGAAGTCCCGTCGTACCTCCCGCGTCAGCGGCTGACCGTTCCAGCGGACCTCGCCCGAGGTCGCGGCCAGGACGCCGAGGATGATCCGCATCGTCGTCGTCTTCCCGGCCCCGTTCGCCCCGACGAACCCGGTCATCCGTCCCGGCACGACGTCGAAGGTCACGTCGTCCAGCGCCAGATGATCACCGAACCGCCGGGTGAGCCCTTCCACCCTGAGCATGTGTGTCACCGTTCCCATCAGCACGGCCGGACGCCTGCCGCCCGACACTGACCAAGCTAGTCAGCCGAGGTACGTCGGTACGTCGCCCGCAAGGGTGATCGGTGAGGTCATCCGCGGGACGGAGGACTACCCGACCGGGTCGTCGCCCGGCGTCACCAATCCACATTCGTAGGCGAACACGACCGCCTGGACGCGGTCGCGCAGGCCGAGTTTCAGCAGCACGCGGGACACATGGGTCTTCACGGTCGCCTCACCGACGTACAGCTGGGCGGCGATCTCGGTGTTCGTCAGGCCGCGGGCGATCAGGCCCAGGACCTCGCGTTCCCGCTCGGTGAGGTCGGCGAGCAGGTCCGGCCGGTACACCCGCTCTGCCCCGCCGGCGAACCGCTTGATGACGCGGCGGGTCACCTCCGGCGCCAGCAGCGCGTGGCCGGAGTGCACGATCCGAATCGCCTCGACCAGGTCCTCCGGCGCGGTGTTCTTCAGCAAGAACCCGCTCGCCCCGGCGCCGAGCGACTCGAACAGGTAGTCGTCCCGGTCGAAGGTGGTCAGGATCACCACCTTCCCGGCGTCCTCCGCGACGATCCGCTGGGTCGCCGTGATTCCGTCCATCCCAGGCATCTGGACGTCCATCAGTACGACGTCCGGGCGCAGCGCCAGCGCCAGGTCGATCGCCTTCTCGCCGTCCGACGCCTCGCCGACCACCTCGAGGTCCGGCTCGACCGACAGAATCATCCGGAATCCGGCCCGGACCAGGTCCTGGTCGTCGACCAGCAGCACCCGCAACGGGTCGTCAGTCACTCGCCACCCCCATCGGCCTCGCGGTCCTACTCTCCCCCGGGTCGCTGACTGCGCCAGGGATCCTCTCCCCTGGATCGCGGACTGCGTCAGGGATCTGCAGCGGTCCGTTCAGCGGAATCCGCACCCGGACCCGGAATCCTCCCACGGGCCGCGGGCCGATCTCGGCCTCGCCACCGAGCAGCCCGACCCGCTCCCGGATGCCGACGTGCCCCAGCCGGCTACCGACCGGTGCGTGCTTCGGCCGCCCGTCGTCGATCACCTCCAACTCCACGGCGTCACCGAGGTAACGCAGCGTGAGATGGGCGCTCCGTGCCGTGGAATGCTTGCGGACGTTCGAGAGCGCTTCCTGCGCGATCCGGTAGACCGACACCGACACGGTCTTCGGCAGCTCGGCCGGGGCCCCGATCTGGTGGAACCCGACCTCGAGTCCGAGGCTGTTCGCCTCCGCGATCAGCGCCGGCAGCCGGTCCGCGCCCGCCTGCGGCTCCTTCGGGTCCGGCGCGCCGACCTCGATCTCGGGGTCGGCCGAGCGGAGCATGCCGAGCAGCTGGCGCATCTCGTTCACCGCCGTCCGGCTGGACTCCTCGATCACGTTCAGCGCGTTCTTCGCCGCGTCCGCGTCGGTGTCCATCACCCGCCGCGCGCCGCCGGCCTGGATCCCGATGCTGCTGATGTGGTGCGCGACGACGTCGTGCAGCTCCCGGGAGATCCGCAGCCGCTCGTCGATCACGGCGCGCCGTGCGTTCGCCTCCTGCTGCGCGGACAGCTCCGCCGCCTGCTGCTGCAGCTCCTGCCGCTGCCGGGCGATCGCCCACGAGGTCCGGCCCCAGAAGTACGCGCCGAAGAAGTACAGCACGTTGAGCGCGAGCGTCAGGATCACGCCGGAGACGTACGGCGAGAACAACGCGCGGTTCGGCCCGTCGAGGGCGTTGTTGCGCAGCGCCTCGACGAACCCGATCGTGAGCCAGGCGAACATCCCCACGAACACCACGACGATCGCGGCCTTCATCGCCCGCCGCTCACGGGCCCACGCCACCGCCGCGTAGATCGCCATGAACATCGTCGCCTGGGTGACCAGGTTCCCGGCGTACGCGAACATCGCCCGCTCGCCGTTCACCACGAACAGCACCGCGACCGCGAGCAGCACCGGGACCGGCCAGCGGCGGCGGAAACACAGCGGCAGCGCGACCGCCGCGCTCAGCACGTACGGCTCGACGCCGCCGATGCCGAGGTCGACCTGGCTCGGGTAGGCGCCGCGGGCCAGCTCGGTCGCGAACGCGCCCGCGACCGCCATGCCGAGCCCCAGGAGGATGTCGGCACGCTGCTCACGAGCGCTCGGCGCGGGACGTGTCCACATTCTCCTCAGCCTACGGGGGGATCGGCGCCGGGCGGATCATCCTGGGGGTGGAACGGCCCCGTAGCCGCGGCGCGTACCCTGGGAGGCGTGACGATCGCCCCAGAAGGACGGAAACTGCTCAGGCTCGAGGTGCGCAACGCGGAGACCCCGATCGAGCGCAAACCCGAGTGGATCAAGACCCGCGCCAAGATGGGCCCGGAGTACCAGGCGCTGCAGAAGCTCGTGAAGTCCGAGCAGCTGCACACCGTGTGCCAGGAAGCCGGCTGCCCGAACATCTTCGAGTGCTGGGAGGACCGCGAAGCGACCTTCCTGATCGGCGGGGACCAGTGCACCCGGCGCTGCGACTTCTGCCAGATCGACACCGGCAAGCCGGAGGCGCTCGACCGCGACGAGCCGCGCCGGGTCGCAGAGTCGGTGCGGACCATGGGCCTGCGCTACGCGACCGTGACCGGCGTCGCCCGCGACGACCTGGAGGACGGCGGCGCCTGGCTGTACGCCGAGACCATCCGCCAGATCCACGAGCTGAACCCGGGCACCGGCGTCGAGATGCTGGCGCCCGACTTCAACGCGGTCCCCGAGCAGCTCGCCGAGGTGTTCTCGTCGCGGCCCGAGGTGTTCGCGCACAACGTCGAGACCGTGCCGCGGATCTTCCGCCGGATCCGGCCCGGTTTCCGGTACGAGCGCTCCTTGGACGTCATCACCCAGGCCCGCGACTACGGCCTGGTCACCAAGTCGAACCTGATCCTCGGCATGGGTGAGACCCGTGACGAGGTCAGCCAGGCGCTGAAGGACCTGCACGCCGCCGGGTGCGAGATCATCACGATCACGCAGTATCTGCGGCCGTCTGTCCGGCACCACCCGGTCGAGCGCTGGGTGAAGCCCGAGGAGTTCGTCGAACTGGACGCCGAGGCGCAGGAGATCGGGTTCGCCGGAGTCATGTCCGGTCCGCTCGTGCGTTCGTCGTACCGGGCCGGTCGGCTGTACCGTCAGGCCGTCGAGTCACGGATGAACAGCGCGCAGCAGTAGGACACAAGCTCCGACGTACACAGCAGTACCGCCGAAGCACAACAGGACAAAGGGTAGAGATGGCCAAGAACGACGCCCCTGAAGCGAAGACCAGCCGGCTGAAGCAGATCCGGTCGGCGTACCAGCTGACCAAGAAGTCCGAGCCCCTGGTCGGCCTGGTGCTGGCCGGGATCTTTTTCGGCATCGTCGCGCTGGCCGTGCTCGGCGGGATCTTCGTCGGCCCGCTGCTGGTGTGGATCCCGCTCGGCGTCGCGCTGGGCTTCCTGGCTGCCACCATCGTGTTCGGCCGCAAGGTCGAGAAGGCGGCGTACAACCAGATCGAGGGCCAGGCCGGTGCGGCGGCGTCCGCGCTGCAGACGCTGCGCCGCGGCTGGAACGTGACGCCCGCCGTCGCCGTCACCAAGAACCAGGACATCGTGCACCGCGTGGTCGGCCGCCCGGGCATCGTCCTGGTCGGCGAGGGCGCCCCGACCCGCGTGAAGAACCTGCTCGCGGCCGAGGCCAAGAAGCACGCCCGGGTCGCCGGCGGCGCGCCGGTGACCCAGATCATCGCCGGTCAGGGCGAGGACGCGGTCGACATCCGCAAGCTGACCAAGCACGTGATGAAGCTCCCGGCGGTGCTGCAGCCGTCGGAGATCACCGACCTGCTGCAGCGGCTGAAGGCGCTGGACGCGGTCCGCCCGCAGGTGCCGATGCCCAAGGGGCCGGTGCCGACCAGCCTGAAGGGGGCCCGCCAGGCCATGCGCGGCCGGTGACCGCATCGTGACCAGGCGGTAACCAACCGGCTGGGTCGGCAGTTGATCTGTTCGGAGATGCGCCGTGGGGAGGCTGGTTGCCCTTAGGGTGCGACCAGGACGGATTAGGGGAACAGCTGAGATGACGGATCTGATGCCGCGAGCACAGCCCGCCGTGCACGAACCGGCCGCCGACGCGTGGCCGACGCTGGCCCGTCCGCGGACCAATCCGGTCCGTCGGTACGGCGCGGCCACCGCGATCCGGATGATCGCCAAAGACCTGCCCGCGACGATCCATCTCGACAGCAACCGGTCGTACGGTCTGGGCGGCCCCGCGATGCGGGTGCACCGGACCGCGGCCTTCCTGGACCGGCTCGGGCACGACGCCGGATCCGGGTTCGGCGAGGCATACCTGGCCGGCGACTGGGATCCGGAGCCGGGCACCGACCTGGCCGATCTGCTGGTGCCGTTCGCGGAGCGGTTCAGCAACGAGGAGACCCGGCATCTGCTGCCGAAGTGGGCGCAGTCGCTGCGCTGGCTGGTGACGAAGTCGCAGCCCGGCGAGCAGGAGAACGACCGGGCCGGCGCCCGCGAGAACATCAGCCGCCACTACGACCTGAGCAATGCGATGTTCTCGGAGTTCCTGGACCCGACGCTGACGTACTCCGCGGCGTACTTCGGTGCCGGCGACGCCACGGCGGACCTCGCAACTGCGTCGTACGACGAGCTCACCCAGGCCCAGCTGCGCAAACTCGACTCGATCCTCGACGCCGCCGGGGTGCGCTCGGGGTCCCGCGTGCTCGACATCGGCTGCGGGTGGGCCGGTCTCGCGATCCGGGCCGCCCAGCGCGGCGCGTGGGTGACGGCGATCACCATCGCGTCCCAGCAGGCGTTGCTCGCGCAGCGCCGCGTCGCCGACGCCGGGGTGGGCGACCGCGTACAGGTCGCGCTGCGGGACTACCGCGACCAGATCGGCGAGTTCGACGCCGTCCTCAGCGTGGAGATGATCGAGGCGGTCGGCGAGAAGTACTGGCCGGTGTACTTCGACGCGATCGAGCGGCGACTCGCGCCCGGAGGGGTCGGCGTCGTGCAGGCGATCGTGATGCCGCACGAGCGGATGCTCGCCACCCGGAACACGTTCACCTGGGTGCAGAAATACATCTTCCCCGGCGGGCTGATCCCGTCGATCAAGGTGATCGAGGACGTCACCGCGCAGCACACCGGCCTGCGCGCCGAGGTGATCCGGCACCTCGGCGGCGACTACGCGCGGACGCTGCGGGTCTGGCGGAACAGGTTCATCGACCGGTGGCCGGCGATCGCGGCGCTCGGCTTCGACGACACGTTCCGGCGGATGTGGGAGTTCTACCTCGCCTACTCCGAGGCCGGCTTCCGGACCGGCTACCTGGACGACGTCCAGCTGCTCCTGACCCGGCGCTGACGCGGTCTAGCGGCGTACGACGATCGTCTTCGCGGCGAGGTCGTGCAGGCCGCGGCGGTCGCGGTCGAACACCACCGCGGGGATGACCAGCAGGATCAGCAGGGCGCGGACGACACTGGGGAGAATGCCCGGTGGCACAGTGTGCACCTTCTGGTCCCGGACCACGGCGACGCGCAGGTCACAGATCCGGTGGCCGATGGTGCCGCCGAGCAGCGCGGTTAGGACTGCGGTGACGAAGAAGAAGATCGCCGAATGCGTCAGGCTGTACGAGTTCCCGCCCGCCCACATCGGCCGGCCGGTCAGCACCGACGCGATCAGGCCCGCGATCAGCCAGTCGACGATCAGCGCGAGCACGCGCCGGCCCCAGCTCGCGACCGAGCCCGAACCGTCCGCGGGCAGGCCCAGCCGATTGCCCGGGTAACGGAATTCTTCGGTGGGTCCGGTTGCGGCCGCCGGGGATGATGCCATGATGTCTAGCCTACGGACATGCCCCGAGCGGGCCGCAACCGGTCGGCAGCCGGTCGACAGCGGCTGCGAGATCTCAGGGCGTGACCGGCGTACACCAGTGGGTCAGCGCGGACACGCTGGGCGTAACATCCGCGAAACATCAGGGTCACGACGGAGAAACCGGCGGGCCCTACGTTCAGATGCAATCTCTGAGCCACCCTAGGAGTACGTATGTTTTCCAGCGCCGAGGAGCTGCTCGCCTACGTCAAGGACGAAGGCGTCGAGATCATCGACGTCCGCTTCTGCGACCTGCCCGGCATCATGCAGCACTTCACCGTCCCGGTGTCGTCGTTCGGACCCGAGGTCTTCGAAGAAGGCCTGATGTTCGACGGGTCGTCGGTGCGCGGGTTCCAGCAGATCCACGAGTCCGACATGAAGCTGCTGCCCGACCCCACGTCCGCCTTCGTCGACGAGTTCCGCGGGACGAAGACGCTGGCGATCAACTTCTTCGTGCACGACCCGCTGACCGGTGAGGCGTACTCGCGCGACCCGCGCAACATCGCCCGGAAGGCGCAGGAGTACCTGAAGTCGACCGGTATCGCCGACACCGCGTTCTTCGCGCCGGAGGCCGAGTTCTACGTCTTCGACGACGTCCGCTTCGAGACCAAGGCCAACTCCGGCCACTACTCGATCGACTCCGTCGCCGGCGCCTGGAACACCGGCCGGGTCGAGGACGGCGGCAACCGCGGCTACAAGGTCCGCTACAAGGGTGGCTACTTCCCGGTCGCGCCGACCGACCACTTCGGCGACCTGCGCGACGACATCACGCTGGCGCTGGAGCGCTCCGGCCTGGTCGTCGAGCGCGCCCACCACGAGGTCGGTACGGCGGGTCAGGCGGAGATCAACTTCCGCTTCGACGAGCTGCTGGTGTCGGCCGACAACGTGATGAAGTTCAAGTACATCGTCAAGAACACCGCCTGGGCGGCCGGCAAGACCGCGACCTTCATGCCGAAGCCGATCTTCGGTGACAACGGTTCCGGTATGCACTGCCACCAGTCGCTGTGGAGCGCGGGCGACCCGCTGTTCTACGACGAGTCCGGGTACGGCGGCCTGTCCGACACCGCCCGCTGGTACATCGGCGGTCTGCTCAAGCACGCCCCGTCGCTGCTGGCTTTCACCAACCCGACGGTGAACTCCTACCACCGCCTGGTGCCGGGCTTCGAGGCGCCGGTCAACCTGGTCTACTCGCAGCGCAACCGCTCCGCCTGCATCCGGATCCCGATCACCGGCTCCAACCCGAAGGCGAAGCGGATCGAGTTCCGCTGCCCCGACCCGTCGGCGAACCCGTACCTGGCCTTCGCGGCCCAACTGCTGGCCGGCCTGGACGGTATCCGCAACAAGATCGAGCCGGTCGACCCGGTCGACAAGGACCTGTACGAGCTGCCGCCGGAGGAGCACGCGGGAATCCCGCAGGTCCCGACCTCGCTGCCGGCCGTGATCGACGCCCTCGAGGCCGACCACGCCTTCCTGCTCGAGGGCGACGTCTTCACCGAGGACCTGATCGAGACCTGGATCGACCTCAAGCGTGAGCAGGAGATCGCCCCGATCCAGCTTCGCCCGCACCCGCACGAGTTCGAGCTGTACTACGACGTCTGATCGGTGACCGGGCTCGGCCCCGGTAGATCGGCTTCGGCAACGGATGGCCGGTTCCCTCCCCTGGGACCGGCCATCCGTCATGTCACGTCCGCGGCGTACTTCCACAACCACTCCGCCGTGGCTGGGTCGACCGCGTGCGGGGCGACGCCGTGGTCGCCTTCGGCCAGAGTTTCGGCCTGCTGGTTGTCCTCGAAGTAGCGCCCGCTGATGCCGGCGACCAACGGGGAGCCGGCCAGGAGAGCGGAGGTGGAGGCTCCCTGGGGCGGCGTCTTGTAGTGGTCGCCCTCGATGAGGTTGCCGTCGGCATCCATCGCGCCGAGGGCTCGCATGGTCTCGGCGTCCACGTGGCGCTGCAGGCCGGTGTTGATGAAGCCGGGATTGAGCGCGTTGGCGACGATCCCGTCGGCCGACCACTGCCGGGCCGCCTCGACCGCGAACAGGATGTCCGCGGTCTTGGACTGGCCGTAGGCTTCCCAGCGGTCGTACGGGCGACGCTCGAACTGGGGATCCTGCTGGTCGAGCGGGGCAGTCCGGTGCGCTCCGGAGCTGACGACGACCAGGCGCGCCTCGCCGTGCGCCTCGGCCCCCTCCGCGAGGGAACGGTGCAGCCCGAGAGCGAGCACGAAGTGCCCGAGGTAGTTGGTTGCCAGCTGAAGCTCCCACCCCGCCCGGGTCGTCTGCCGCGTGGGGATCGCCATGATTGCGGCGTTGGCAACGAGGACATCGAGCGGCCGGTCCCACGCCTGGACGAAGCGGCCCACCGACGCGAGATCGGCCAGGTCCAGCGACAGTTGCCGTACGGCGCTCGCCGGTGCAGGCCTGCGCACCGCAGCGGTGACGTCGGCCCCGGCACGAGCCAGCGCACGCGCCGTTTCCAGACCCAAGCCCGATGCTCCCCCGGTGATCAGCACTGTGCGACCGGAGAGGTCGACACCGGCGAGCACCTCGTCCGCGGTTGCTCTCGGGGAGAACGGGATCATCAAGAACTCCAATCATCCAGGGATCTCGCCGTCGGAGATCTCTCTGGGATGACAGGCCGGCCCCGGGCCTTGTGACAACGCCGGGCTACGCCCGTGGACCTCGGAGGGCCAGGTGCAGTTCCTTCCTCGATTTGATGGCGAGCTTGGTGAACACCTTGCGCAGGTGCCAATCGACCGTGTGCGCGCTGATGAACAGCCGGGCACCGATCTCCCGGTTGGTCAGCCCGTCCCGGGCCAGCTGAGCGATGGCGAGTTCCTGGTCGGTGAGTTCCTCGGTCGTGGTCACAGTCCGCGGACGCACTCTCTCCCCCGTCGCGTTCAGCTCCCGCCGCGCCCGGTCGGCGAATCCGGCCATCCCACACTTCGTCAGGACGTCGAACGCCGCGCGGAGCTGGTCGCGGGCCTCGATCCGTCGTCCCTGCCGACGCAGCATCTCGCCGTACAGCAACTGGCCGCGGCCCCGGAGCATCGGAACGCGGATGAGCCCGAAGAGTTCGATCGCCCGTTGATAGAGCCGCGCGGCCTCGTCCCCGTCGCACAGCTGCGCCTGCGCGAGCGCCATGAAGGCGTCCGACCAGTCGCTCTCACCCCTCGGCGGCGTGACCAGCGTGAGCTGCTCGTAGGCCACCTCCGCCAACGCCTTCTCACCGGTACGGGTCGCCGCCTCGATCAGTTCGAGCAGGGTCCGCATCGCGTGGCCCAGTTCGTGCGCGTACGGCAGTTCACCCCGCGCCGACGCCACCGCCTCCTCGTACCGTCCGGCGCCGTTGTACACCAGGGCCTCGGCCAGGTTCGCGACAGTCAAGCCGTAGCCCTCGCCGCGCGCCTGCGCGTCGGCACGGAGCTCGGCGGCGCGGAGCTCGACCTCCTCGACCCGGCCGCGGTAGGCGGCAAGGAAGGCCCGCCCGTACGGCGGCAGCGAATGCCCGGTGATCAACAGGATCGCGTCGATGTCGTCGCAGATCCGCTCGGCCTCGTCCAGGTCACCGTCGAACGTCCGGACCACCATCAAGAGGTTGAGCGCCATCGGCAGCACCGTCAGGACCCCGGTCGACCGCGCCACCTCGACCTGACGCTCGGCGAGCGCACGCAGTCCGTCCGCGTCCCAGACGTCCTGGGCGGCACGCCCGCCGACCCACATCCGCTGCAGTTCACCGGCCCCGGCCGGCGCGGTCCGGAAGGCGTCGATCGCCTGCCGTACGGTCGAACGGGCGGCCGCCGGACCTTCACCGCACAGCAATGCCTGCCCGCGAAGGATGAGATCACCCGCGCTCGGCAGCCGATCGTCGTCGGTCGCCGCGAGCACCGCGGCCGCGATCTCCTTGGCTGCGCCGGGTTCGCCGAGCCTGCCCGCGTAGGTCGCGGCCGTCAGGGCCAGGAGGTAGGTGTCACGCGCGAGCTGAGGGTTGTACGGTTCGAGCGCCTGGGCCGCCCGGAGCAACCGGCGCGGCGCACTTCGATCCCTTCGCAGCGCGTATTCAGCTCGCGCCCGCAGATGGTCCACCATGGCTTCCTGCCGTGACGTGGACAGGTCCCGGATGGTGTTGACGAGCCGGAGTGCGTCCGTGGCCGCGCCGGCGTCCAGCTTGGACTCGGCAGCGGCCAGGACCCGGTCGGCGCGGACCTCAGGATCCGGAGTGAGCTCGGCGGCGCGCTCCAGGAAGGCCGCACTGGCAGCCATTCCGCCGCGTGTCCGGGCCCGATCGGCGGACCGCACGAGCCCGTCCGCGACGTCCTCGTCCGGCAGCACCGTGGCGCTCGCCCGGTGCCAGGCTCGTCGGTCCGGGTCCCGCTCCTCGTACGTCGCATCGGCCAGGGCGGCGTGCACCGCCCGCCGCTCGGCGGGTGACGCCGAGCGGTAGATCGCGGAACGGATCAAGGGGTGCCGGAAGCTGACGCGCCCTGACACCACGAGCGCGTCCACCTGCTGGGCGTGATCCAGGTGCTCCGGGCCGAGCCCCAGGATCGCCCCGGCACGCCACAGCAGCCCGGTGTCCCCGGTCGGGTCGGCGGCAGCCAGCAACAGCAGCGTGTGGGTCGCCGCGGGAATCGTGGCCAACTGCGCGAGAAGGCTCTGCTCGATGCGGCTCTCGAGTGGGATCGAACTTGCCAGGGCGAACCCGCCGGCCAGGTCGGAGGGGCTCAGCGACCGGGGCAGTTCCCGTAACGCCAGTGGATTTCCGCTCGACTCGACGATGAGCTGGTCGGCCACCCGTTCGTCGATCGCTCCCGCCAGCGCGCCGCGGAGCAGCGCACGCGCGTGGTGGTCCGCGAGACCCGTGACCGTCAGATGCGGCAGGTCGTCGAGGGGTGGCGCCTGCCGGCGGCTGGCCATCACCAACGCGATCCTCTCGTCCGACAACCGGCGCGCGACCGACGCGATCGTTCTCGCCGAGACGTTGTCGAGCCACTGGGCGTCGTCGATGATGCAGAGCAAGGAGCCGGCGCCGGCCGCGCGTTCGAGCAGATTGCGTACCGCGAGGCTCAGGACAAGCGGGTTCGGCGCCTCGGATCCACGCAGGCCGAAGGCCGCGTCCAACGCCTCCAGCTGCGGCGCCGAAAGTCCCTCCGCCGAGGGCATCAGCGGACCGCACAACAACTGGAGCCCCGCGTAGGTCAGCTCCATCTCGCTCTCGGCCGCGACCATGCGGACCACTCGCATGTCCCCGGCAACCAGTGTGGCGAGCCGGTCGAGCAGCGCCGTCTTGCCGATCCCCGCGGTGCCGGTCACGACCAGCGTGCCGCTGCGGCCCGCGTGGGCATGTCGAACGAGGGTCAGCAACTGGGACAGCTCTCGATCACGGCCCAGCAGGGCCGCCGGCGAATGCAGATCGGTCATGGACGACGCCCATCACGGCAGGTGACGCATCGGACTGCTCACGATAGCGCGGATCCGGCCGCCTGACGTTGCCGTCGGGATGCACGCAGCGAGCGTCAGGCAACCCGCAGCTCCGCAGGCCGCGGGTGCCGTAGCGCGCCCAGCAGGAGTTGGTCGAGGTCGGTGAAGTCGCCCTCGCGGGCGGCGGCCAGGAAGGCGACGACAAGGTCCCGGTGCGCGTCCGGTGAGAACTCACGGACCCGGTCGCCGCCCAGATGCTCCTGGGCCCGGCGCACCAGCTGACGTGCGTTGACCGCATTCGTGTGCAGGAGGACCGCGATGTCGCCGTACGGTCGGTCGAAGCCCTTGCGCAGCAAATAGGCCGCGAGTTCGGCCGGACGCAGTCTGCGCATCAACAGGTACAGCGTTTCTTCGACCGCGGTGGTCTGCTCCGCCGGCCGGGTCGGGTCGGCGGCGTCCATGACGGTCACCAGCGCCGGGTCCGTCGGAGCCTCGCGTCGGCACGGCGCCGACTGCACGACGTTCAGCGCCAGACGGGTCGTGGTCGTCGCCAGGAACGCCGCGGGATTCCTGACCGCGTTTCGGTCGGTGCGCTGCCACCGCAGCCACGTCTCCTGCACCACGTCCTCGGCGCTTTCGGGGTTGCGGAGGATCCGGCGGGCGATCCGGATCAGGCGGGACCGCTCCGCGAGGAAGACTTCGATTGCCACCTCGATGTCGGCATCTGCAGTGGGTGTGTCCGGCGGGTCGGCGGGCATCGGCTGGCTCCCTCGTCGTGAACGGTGCGTTCTGTTCACGGTGGCTCCACCGCGCTGTGCCTCGCGCCACGAGAGTTCGTGGTCGGTCCGTGGTCACCACGGGGTGGGCGGGCGGCGGCCGGCGTACCTGTCACGCGCTGTCCAGGTCCCCGGTCGTCCTCCCCGTCAGTCCCTACTTCAGAACAGGACGCCACCATGACTGCCTCAACCCACTCCGCTCGGCGCCGGGCGCGCCGCCGCCGGCTCCGCGCCGCGCTGCTGGCCGGAACTCTCACGCTCGGTACGACAGCCGTGCACTCGTCGGACACTCGTACGGCGCGAGCGTCGTGACCAACGCCGCGACCGGCGATCCCGACGTACAAGCGCTCGTGTTCGTCAACGGCTCGGTACCCGCCGAGGGCGAGACGGTCGCGGAGCTGGCCGGCCCGGAGTCCGCGCTGTCGGTGTCCGACCCGACCACGATCTTCGACTTCGTCCCGGCGCACCTGCCGCCGACCGCGAACAGCGACGTCTACCTGAAACAGTCGACGTTCCTGACCTCGTTCGCCACCGGACTCGGCCGCGCCAAGGCCAAGGCCCGCTGGGCCACTCAGCGACCGATCACCCTCGGCGCCCTCAACGAGCCGTCCGGCACGCCCGCCTGGCAGACGATTCCGAGCTGGTACCTCATCGGCACCCAGGACCGGGTCATCCCCGAGCAGGCGCAGCGCGACATGGCGGCGAAGGCGGGAGCGACCGTCGTCCGCTTCAGGGCCGGCCATCTGGGTCTGATCACCGACCCCACCGCCGTCACCCGAGTCGTCACTCGGCGGTCCGCGCGACCCGCTGACGACATTTCCGCACCGATCTGAAGGAGACCCGAATGAGCAAGCACTACCTGGAGCCCGCGGCACAAGAGTTGGCCGATGCGACAGCGAATCCGCCGTACTTCTACGAAATGACCCCCGATCAGGCCCGTAAGGTCCTGGACACGGTGCAATCGGAGCCGATCGAGCTCCCCGAGGTCGAGGAGAAATGGGTCGTCGTCGCTGCCGAGGTCGGTGACGTCCGGGTGCGGATCGTCAGGCCGCTCGGTACCGCCGGTCCGCTGCCCGTGATCCTGTATCTGCACGGCGGCGGCTGGGTTCTCGGCAACGCCGGGACCCACGACCGCCTCGTCCGGGACCTGGCGACCGGGGTCGGCGCCGCGGTCGCGTTCGTCGAGTACGACCGCTCCCCCGAGGCGCGGTACCCGGTCGCGATCGAGCAGGCCTACGCCACCGCGCGATGGATCACGGCGTACGGCGTGGACGAAGGTCTCGACCCGGCCCGCCTCGCAGTCGCTGGGGACTCGGTCGGCGGCAACATGGCCGCCGCAGTTGTTCTCATGGCCAAGCAGCGTGGTGACGTGGCGTTCTGCCACCAGTCGCTCTACTACCCGGTCACCGATGCCGGGCAGGACACCGACAGCTACCGCGAGTTCGCCGACGGACCGTTCCTGCTCGCCAAGTCGATGGCCTGGTTCTGGGACGCGTACCTTCCCGACCGCGCCCGCCGCGACGAGATCACTGCGTCGCCACTGCGCGCGTCACTCGACGACCTCGCCGGGCTGCCGGACGCGTTCCTTGTCGTCGACGAGAACGACGTGCTGCGCGACGAGGGCGAGGCCTACGGACGTCGCCTCGTCGAAGCCGGCGTACGCACGACGACAGTCCGCTACAACGCGACGATCCACGACTTCATGATGCTCAACCCACTGCGGTCCTCAGCCGCCGCCACAGCCGCGATCGAGCAGGCGGTCCACGTCCTCCGCAAGGCCTTGCGCTGAGAGTGGAGGAGGGTGACGAGCGGGTCCAGTCGCTCTCTGCTTCCGGCCTGGCGTACCGGTGTCGGTCCGCCCCGGTGAAACCCGGTGATTCCCGTCCTTACCTGCGACTCGACCCTCACTCCACATCCCTTTGACCGGACGAACCTCCCGCCCGTGACACCGGTATCCCGGTCCACACCTGCCGGGACCGGGGCAGCTGTCGTCAGGCGACGGCGTCGAGGATCGCGAGAGCGTTGTCGTCGAGGGGGACCTGGGCGGTGCGGAGGTTGTCTTCGAGGTGGGCGATGGTGCGGGTGCCGGGAATCAGGGCGGTGTGGTCCTCGTGCGCCAGGATCCAGGCGAGGCTGACCGCTGCCGGGGTCGCGCCGAGACGGGCGGCGAGGTCCTGGACGGCGGGATGCTCGGTCGGGGACTGGATCTGGGCGAAGGCGGAGCCCAGTGGGAAGTACGGGATCCAGGCGATGTCCTGGGTGGCGCAGGTCTGGAGTTGGGGTTCCGAAGTGCGGTCCAGGAGGCTGTAGGAGTTCTGGACGCAGACGATGCCGGCCGGGAGCGCATGCTCGAGCTGGTCGAGGCTGACGTTGCTGAGGCCGATCGCACCGATCAGGCCCTGGTCGCGCAGGGCGATGAGTTCGGCGAGCTGGTCGTCGATGGGGACGACCTGGTCGCCGGAGGCGATCAGCCCCGGCCCCTGGTCGGCGCGGCGGAGGTTGACGACCGGGATCTGCTCGAGGCCGAGGGAGTCGAGGTCCAGCTGGATCTGGGTTCGCAGCTCCGCGGGGCGTTGCGCAAGGGTGAGTGGCACCGGGGCGTCGACATGCCGGGCGCCGACCTTGCTGACGATGACGAGCTCGTCCGGGTACGGATGCAGCGCGGCGCGGATGTGCCGGTTCACGGTGGTGTCGCCGTAGAACGACGCGGTGTCGAGGTGGTTGACGCCGAGCTCGACGGCGCGGCGCAGGACGGCGGTGGCGGCGGCGGTGTCGACGTGCTCGAGCTGCATCGCGCCGTACCCGATGCGGCCGATCTCGTACGGTCCGAGTTTGACGGTTCCACCCGGTCGGTCAGAGGTCATGACTGGTGTCCTCGCGATAGAGTCGTGTAAACGGAGATTTCTCCGATTACGGTACACACTAGATGGAGGATTCTCCACTTATGCGAGCGGACGCGGTGCGCAAACGTGAGCAGATCGTGGTCGCGGCCGCGGGCGAGCTGGCCGACCTGGCGGCGGCTGCCCGCGACGGCGAGGCACCGAAGTTGTCACTCGACAAGGTCGCCGCGCGCGCGGGTGTCGGGGTGGCGACCCTGTACCGCCACTTCCCCACCCGGGAGGCCCTGCTGGAGGCGGTCTATCGCACCGAACTCGACCGCCTCTGCGACGCCGCACCCGGACTGGCCGCCGACCATGCGCCCGATGAGGCGCTCCGCGCGTGGATGCACCGGTACCTCGATTGGGTCGACTCCAAGCGGGTCATGGGGCTCGACCTGCGGAACATGGTCGCCTCCGGCGCTATTCGGCAGGTCGAGACCCGACGGCGACTGGCCGAGGCGATCCAGCACTTTCTCGATGCCGGGACCGGCGTACTGCGGGACGACGTTCCCGCGGACGACGTCGTGGCCGCCATGGCGGGAGCCGTCCTCACCGCCGCCCCCGATCAGCAGCGCGAGCAGACCGAACGTCTCCTCGACCTGCTGATCGCCGGCCTCCGGCACCACCCAAACCCGCCCTAGGCGAAGGTTTGGGTGCCGATCACGCGGAGGAGCTCGAGCTTCTCGCGGGCGTCGGTGCCTTCGAGTGGGACGAAGGCACGGATCCGCAGGTCGGCCTCCGGGGTCAGCAGCAGTTCGCAGCTGAGATCGAGAACGCCGACCTCCGGGTGCAGGATCCGCTTGCTCGCCATGGCACTGCCGGTGACTCTGTGCTCCTCCCACAGCGCGCGGAACTCCGGGCTCGCCGCGAGCAGGTTGTCGACCAGCTCGGTGACATCGCGGTCGCCCCGACGACGAGCGTGCGTGGCGCGTAGCGAGGCGACGTGCCCCGCCGAATGCGCCGCCCAGTCTTCCTCAGGGAACAGTCGGCGCGTCTCCGGCTCGGTGAACCAGGCCCAGGTGACGTTCCGCCCCACGCCGACCCCGAGACGGGCGCCCATGACGATCTCGGCCAGATGGTTCTGCCACAGCACGTCCTCGATGTCCGTGGTGATCGCGACCGGGATGTCGGTCAGCCGCTCGACCAGGGAGATCAGGCTGGGCGGGATGTGCCGGTCGGCCCGCCGCAGCGGCGGACTGAAGCCGGCCAGGTGGTACAGGTGGTCGCGCTCGTCGAGATTGCACCGCAGAGCGCGGGCCAGCCCGGCCACGATCGGCTCCGACGGGTTCGCACCGCGGGACTGCTCGAGACGTGAGTAGTAGTCGGTCGACATCCCCGCCAGCTGCGCGACCTCTTCACGGCGCAATCCCGGCGTACGGCGGCGCGCACCGGGCGGAAGCCCCACGTCCGCCGGCCGGAGCAGCTCGCGGCGCCGGCGAAGGAAATCGGCCAGCCCGTCTCGATCGATCACGTCTTCCATCATGCGTGACCGCCCCAACGCCATCCAGGGACAACCTGTCCGTGGATGAAGTGGACCTTCTCCCCCACCCGCGCCACGGCAACAGTGGAGGTAACCCAAGGAGGAGAACCACATGCGTTACCGCACTCTCGGGCGGACCGGCATCAAGGTCAGCCCGTACGCCCTCGGCGCGATGATGTTCGGTGCCGTCGGCAACAACGACTACGAGCAGTCGCTGCGAATGGTCGACAAGGCACTCGAGGCCGGGATCAACTTCGTCGACACCGCGGACATGTACTCGCACGGCGAATCCGAGGAGATCGTCGGCCGGGCGCTCAAAGGCCGCCGCGACCGGATCGTCCTGGCCACCAAGTCGAACCTGCCGATGGGCGAGGACCCGAACCAGCGCGGCAACTCCCGGCGCTGGATCATGACCGCGGTCGAGGACTCGCTGCGTCGGCTGCAGACCGACTACATCGACGTGTTCCAGATGCACCGCCCGGACCCCGACACCGACATCGAGGAGACGCTGTCCGCGCTCACCGACCTGGTGCGCAGCGGCAAGGTCCGCGCGATCGGTTCGTCGACGACCCCGGCGAGCGAGATCGTCGAGGCGCAGTGGGTCGCCGAGCGCCGCGGGTACGAACGGTTCCGCACCGAGCAACCGCCGTACTCGATCCTCGACCGGGGTATCGAGCGCGAGGTGCTGCCGATGGCGCAGAAGTACGGTCTCGGCGTACTGGTCTGGAGCCCACTGGCGCAGGGACAGCTCACCGGCCGGTCACCCGAGGAGCTCAGCCGGACGGCGCATTTCAAGCACATGTCCGACCCGCGCCGGCTCGAGGCGGTCGAGCAGCTGATGCCGGTCGCCGACGCGGCCGGGCTCAAGCTGACCCATCTGGCGATGGCGTTCACGATTGCGCATCCGGCGGTCACGTCCGCGATCATCGGTCCGCGGACGATGGAACAGCTCGACGACGCGCTGGCCGGTGCGGACGTCGTCCTCGCCGACGACGTCCTCGACCAGATCGACAAGATCGTGCCACCGGGCACCGACGTCGGCCGCCTCGACATGGACTACGACACTCCCGCAGTCCTCGACGCGAGCCTGCGCCGCCGCCCGGTGGACGATCGCGCTGCTGCCTAGCTGTTACTGGTACGACGCCGTGACGTGGTACACCCGGCCGCCCCAGCCGTCGTTCGGGAACGAGTCCGAGACCTTGACGTAGCCGGCCTTCCCGGCGCCCAGGTACGGCGTCAGGTCGAAGGTCAGCGTGGCCTTGTTCTCACCGTCGTGGACCTCGTTGGCCTCGCGCGCCACCTCGGTCCAGTTCTCGCCGTCACCGCTGACCTCGACGACGTACGAGTTGTCGATGGTCAGCGCGACGGACGCCGACGTGGCGTCGGACGGGAACGGGAAGCGGTACACGAAGTACGAATTGCCGTCGGCGAACCGGTTCTGTACGCCGTTGCTCTGCGAACCGTCGGCGTCGTACAACCACGGCACCTCGGCCGGCGTACCGGTGTCGAAGTCGGCGTCGTGCGCGACGAGGACGTCGGCGCGCGTGCTGTACGACGGGAGCGACTTCGACGTCGCCGTCACCGTGACCGAGTGCAGGCCGTCCGCCGTCCCCGCGGGGATCGTCACGTCGAGCTCGACCGACGTCTGCACCGGTACGGCGTTGCCGCGCGTCCGCAAGGTCACGGTCGAGCGGCTCGGGGTGACCGTCCAGCCGGCCGGAGCGGTCGCCTTCACGTCGGCCTTGATCCGGTCACCGACCGGACCAGTGGCCTGGACGTCGACCTTGATCTTCTGCTGAGTCGTCGCACCGGTCGCCGGCATCACGACGGGCAGCGCCGGATCCGTTGTCGCGGACAACGACCGCAGCGGCGCCTGCTTCGGCACGTCCGCGATCAGCGCGCTGAGCGCACTGGCCTGAGTACGCCAGTCGAAGACGTTCGGGGTGGCACCGGACCAGTGCACGCCGAGCCGGTCGGAGGCGTCGCGGTTCTGCTCCCAGATCGTGGTGGCCTGCTTCTTGACGAAGTCGACGTACCGGCGGTCATGGGTGGTGTCGGCGAGGTCCATCCAGTAGCGCAGGAAGATGCCCTTGAATTGCTTGCCGTTGTCGTCACAGATCCGGCCGGGCGCGTCGCAGTACTCGGTCAGCACGCCGTCGGTGACCAGGCCGCCCGGCGAGATCGCGGCGTCGGCCAGCCGACGGACCGTGGTCAGCAGCTTCGGGTCGCGGGTGGCGCGCCAGAGCTCGAGGCCGGCGCCGATCGCGAGACCTTGGTTGTAGGTCCAGACCGTGTCGCCGTTGCTCTCGCAGTTGTCGTTGAGGCCGTCGTTCACCAGACCGTCGGCGTTCGTCATCCCGCTGGCGTTGAACCAGTTCCAGCCCTGCTTCGCGCGGCCGAGCCAGTACTTGTCGCCCGGCAGGCGGTTGTGCAGCTCGGCGGTCAGGCGGATCCACAGGCCGTTGGTGACGGCGTTCTTGTACGTGCGTTCGCCGTTCCACCAGACACCGCCACCGCACGTGTCGTCCCAGTAGCCCTCGACGAAGCGGGCGATCGTCACCGCCATGTCGAGGTACTTGCGGTCCTTCGTGAGGTCGTACGCCTGGATCCAGGTCAGACCCCACCACTCGGAGTCGTCGATGGCGCGACTGGTGAAGTTGCCCCACAGCTCGTCGCCGGACAGGTACCCGGCCGGAAAGGCACCCTTGTCCTTCTCGAACGTGTTGTCGAGGTGCCAGAGGTACCGGCGGTCGCCGGTGCGCTGCATGTAGTCGCCGATCGTCTGCAGGGCGACGGCCGAGTTCCACCAGCTGGACGGGAACCAGGCCTTGTTCGGCTCGTACGAACTCATCAGCTGGTCGGCGGCGACGCGGGCGCGCGCGACGGCGGCCGGCGCGTCACCAGGCGCGCCGGCCGCGTCGTTCGCATCGGCGGAGGCGGCGCCGGCCGTGGGCGATGCCAGCCCGCAGGACAGCATCACCGCCGCGGCGAGCGCGACGCGCAGAAAGGGACGTAGGACCATGAACATCTCCTCGAGGTGCTTCGTGGCGGCAGGGCTGTTCGAGGTGGAACCAGCCCGCTCTCGACGGTCCGGCCAAGGCGGCTTGGAAACGTTTCAGCAGGGCTTGAGCATGTATCAAAGCCGCCCCAGACAACGATGTCAATGCCGGAGCCCTCGTCGAGCAGCTTGCGGAACATCTCGATACCGACAGGGCGTGTCCGTGCAACGCGGCGCCTCGCTCCCGCCGGCACGTTCCACACCACTGGGTGACGTTGCACAGGCCGCGTGGACCTTCCACACGCAATACCGCGTGGAGGGTCACCGTACGGTGTGGACGGTCCCGCTGAAGCGTGGAGGGACGCCGTGCGGCGTGGACGGTCGCCGTACGGTGTGGACGGTCCCGCTGAAGTGTGGAGGGACGCCGTGCGGCGTGGACGGTCGCCGTACGGCGTGGGCGGTCACGGCGGGGTGTCGATGGTGGCCGCGTCGTGTGGGTGGCGACCGGATGGCGTGACGCTCCACCCCTGGCGGCCCCGGTCCACACCGTTGGCTGACGTTGCACAAACCGGGCGGACCTTCCACAGGCAATACCGTATGGAAGGTCCCGATGGACTGTGGAGGGTCGCGGTGGGGTGTGGACGGTTGCGGTGGGAGGTCAGGGGTCGGCGGAGCGGGGGTCGGGGTCTGTCCGGTTGACGTCGCCCAGCCCGCGAGACATTTAATGTCTACTAAATAAATCTACTTAGACTACTTTGTATGACTTTTCTCTGGTACATCCCGAACCAGGTCGACCCCGGGCATCGAGGGGACGACACCGTCCAGGGACACAACAGCATCGAGCGGCTCACCGACCTGGCGCGGGTCGCCGAGGAGCACGGGTGGGGCGGGGCGCTGATCGGGACCGGGTGGGGCCGGCCCGACACGTTCACGGTGGCGACCGCACTGGCGGCGCGGACGACGACGTTCCAGCCGTTGGCCGCGATTCGGCCGGGGTACTGGCAGCCGGCGCACTTCGCGTCCGCGGCGAGCACGCTCGATCAGCTCAGCGGCGGGCGGCTGCTGATCAACATCGTTTCCGGCCAGGACAACCTCGCGGCGTACGGTGACAGCGAGGGCGATCAGCCGCAGCGCTACGCCCGTACGAAGGAGTTTCTCCAACTGGTACGGCGGCTGTGGACCGAGGAGGACGTGACGTTCTCCGGCGAGTACTTCTCGGTGACGAACTCCACGGTCGCGACGCGCCCCGTCGTACGGGAGGGGCGACCGCATCCGAAGCTGTACTTCGGGGGCGCGTCGGACGCGGCGCAACGCGTGGCGGCGACGGATGCCGACGTACAACTCTTCTGGGGTGAGCCGCTCGACGGGATCGCGGCGCGCATCGCCCGGCTGCGCGAACTGGAGAACGAGCTCGTCCGGGAGCACGCGCCACTCGAATTCGGGCTGCGGATCACCACGCTCGTGCGCGACACCACCGAGCAGGCCTGGGCCGACGCCGAGGCGAAGGTCGCGAAGATGGCCGAGAAATCGGGGACGCGGGACGGTCGCTGGTTCAAGGCGGTCGGACAGCAGCGACTCCTGGAGCTGACCGAACGCGGCGAAGTCCTCGACGACAACCTCTACACCGCGCCCGGGAAGTACGGCGGTGGCGGGGCCGGCACCACCTGGCTGGTCGGATCCGCCGACGACGTCGCGAAGTCGCTGCGGCGCTACCGCGATCTCGGCATCACCCACTTCATCCTGTCCGACACGCCGTACCGCGAAGAAACCATCCGGATCGGCAACCAACTGCTCCCGTTGCTCTCCTGACCTGATTGGATGAGGCGGTCGCTTGACGTGCGCATGCCGATTGTGATCGGTTGATTACCGAGCGCCAGCTGTGGGTATGTGGCGTGGTGAGGCATGTGAGGAGCACTGATGGTCGAATACCTGCCCCGGTCCGCGTGGAACGCGCGACCGCCCAACGGCGGACCGGGGAACCTGACCGTGTCGCGCGTCGAGGGCGCCGTCATCCACTGGCCGGGCACCGGGTCGACGAACCCGATCCATTCCAAGGCAGCAGTCGCCTCCGCACTGCGCGGCTGGCAGAACTACCACATGGACGACCGCGGCTGGTCGGACATCGCGTACCAGGTCGCGGTCGACCAGGCCGGACGGGCCTGGACGTTGCGCGGGCTACGCACCCAATCCGGTGCTAACGGCAACAATGATCTGAACGAACGGTACGGCGCAGTGCTGCTGATCCTGGTCACCGGGGAGCAGCCGTCGGCCGCGATGAAGGCGACCACCCGCGCGGTAATCGCCGATTTCCGCAAGCTCTACCCGCGCGGTACGGCGATCCGGCCGCATTCCGCGGTCCGCCCGGACGGGACCGACTGCCCCGGCCCCGCTGCCCGTGCCGCACTCGCCCGCGGCGAATTCACCCCCGGCCACTCGGAGGACGACGAGATGACCCCCGCCCAGATGCAGGAACTGAAGAACTTCATCGAGGCTCGCACCCAGGCCTACGCGCTGTGGACGCACCGGCAGTTGCGCAAGGATCTGTCCGCGGTGGTGAAGGCGTACGCGCTCGACATCAAGAACTTCGAGCGGCAGACCGACGCCGCCGACGCGGCCCGGGCGGCCGCCGCGGTCTGGGCGACCGCCCCGAAGAGCCTGCAGACCGACGGCGCGCCCACCCAGGCGGAGCCGGCCACGCCGGATCCGGGCGCCGAGCCCGAGCTGGCTCTCCCGGACCTCGAACCGTTCCCGGCGGTCCCGGCCGACGAAGCAACCGACGCGCCCCAGTGATCGGTCCCAGGCCCCCACTCGGCTTTTGTCGGTGGGGTCTGGTTGAGTGTCGAGGTGGATCTCGAAGAGCTGTCGGAGCGGTTGGAGAAAATCTCGGTCCGGTACGGCGAACGCCTCGGCTTCGAGCGTGACGCCGACTGGTTCCTGCTCAAACTCCAGGAAGAGGTCGGCGAACTGACCCAGGCCTACCTCCAGCACACCGGGCGCGCCCGCAGCAAGGGGGCGACCCCCGACGACATCCGTGACACGCTCCACCAGGAGTTCGCCGACGTCCTCTGCCAGCTCCTCCTGCTCGCTCGCCACCATGACGTCGATCTCCCCCGCGAGGTCGAGCGGAAGTGGCTGGTTCACGAGTCCTGAGCGCCGCGCCCCGGCTCGGCGTTCTTGAACAGCAGGCCGAGGACGACGAGCGGTACGACCACGATCAAGGGCCAGACCACCAGGCTCAGCGGGTCCGGAAGACTCACATCGACGCGCCGCGAGACCTCGACGAGCACGAACACGGACACGAAGCCGAATGGCCACACGAGTGTGGCCAGCCATTTCTCGGTGCGTGTCCACCGGTCCGACGTCCAGAGCAGCACCGCGCCGAGGACCCAGCCGACGACCGCGATGAACCCGCCGAGCGGCAGCAGCGCGAGCGCCAGCACCTCACGGCCGCGGAAGGTCGGCACCTCGACCAGGACGAGCCCGTCCGTGGACGCCGACACCAACTCGTCCGGATCGCCCAGCTTCTGCAGCATCCGCCGGACGTCGTCCTCCGAGGTCGCGCCGGCCGCGCGCGCCTCGGCGATGTGCGACGTCACGTCCGCGATCAGATCGGCACGCCGCGCTTCCGGCAACGGCTCGGCGGCCTTCGTCAGGTTCGCCAGATAGGCGTCGACGAGCCGGTCGCCGTCCTGGCGCACGTTCACGCCCGCGCCTCCTTGTACAGCGCGACGAGAACCGCCAGCTCGATCACCGTGCCGATCAGCACGCCCAGCCACACCGGCGGCTGGAAGAACTCGGCACCGACAATCGCGAGGTAGCCGATCGGCCACGCGAGGGTGCCGGCGATCTTCCAGGTCACGGTCCAGCGGTTCGACGTCCACAGCAACCAGACGCCGACCAGCCACCCGACGATCAGCAGGAACGGGCCGAACAGCAGCAACACCAACGCGCCCCAGTCCCACGGCCGCAGCCGCGGTTCCGCCTTCAGTGCTTCTTCGCTCATTCCTGTCTCCCACTCTGCAGGATCTTGTCGACCGACGTACAGAACCGGCGCCAGTCCGCAGTGAACTCGGCCAGCGCCCGGCTCCCCTCGGCCGTCGATGTGTAGTACCGCCGAGGCGGGCCGGACTCGGACTCCTGCCAACTCGTCTCCACCAGCCCCTCGCGCCGCAGTCGCGCGAGCAGCGGGTAAATCGTCCCCTCGGTGGTGACGAGTCCGTCGACCTCACCGAGCGCCTTGACCAACTCGAAACCGTAACGGGGCTCTCCCTGCAACAGCGCCAGGACGCAGAACTCCAAGGTCCCGCGACGCAGCTGCGTGAAGACCTTCTCCGCTACCATGCGACACAAGGTACCTGTTCGTACCGAGAACCAGCAAGGATGCTTGCCGCGTCAGCCAGTCGGCCGGTCGATCAGTCCGTCTTCGGCCGGACGGAGAACATCAGCGCCAGCACGAGCGACGGGATCACCACCGTCAACAGGTCGCTGAGGTTGAGCAGAACGGGCGCCAGACAGAGGACCAGCAGGTCGAACCCACGGGCCGGCTGCGAGAACAGGCCCGGCGGGATCGCGCCCATCGGCGACGTCACCAGCGGACCGGCGTACGACGGCGGTCGCGCCGACGCGTGCCGTACCGCGCCCGCGATGATGCCGGCGGCAACCGCATAGGTGTCCGCAGCGCTGCCGATCGCCGGCAACACCGCCGCCGCCCACAGGAGGGTGAACAGGCCCGGCACGACTGCCATCACCACGCGCAGCTCGCGCAGATCCCAGCCCAGCGCACGCACCAGCCCGGTCGAGCGGCACGCACTGCGCAGTCCGTCGAGCATCGGACGGACGGCGATGAAGCCCGCGATCGCCGCCGCGATCGGAACCAGGACGTGAAAACCGGCGGCGTGCATGGCGTACGGCACGACGACGAGCGCTGCCGCAACCGCAAGCCGCCGCGGCCACCGCAGGATTCGCCGGAACTCCCGGTGCACGATCGCCGCGCCCTGGGCCCCGCGGCCGCGCCGCGACCGGACCCGGCCCTTGAGGCGCCAGTGTCGACTCGCGATCACGTCCCCGAGCATGCTGATGTCCAAACTGCTCGCCGCGCCGGCCAGCCCGGCCAGCAGTTCCCCACCCGCCACCACACTCACCCGCCCCAACCGATCCAGCCGCCGCGAGGTCCGCACTGCCAGTACGACAGCGCCGACGACGAGAGCCACGGCGAGTGCGACGACGGCAAGCTGTGTGGAGCTCGGACCGTCGGCTGCGCCCGCCTCCCCGAGGGCCAGGACGACGCCGTCGCCGTTGACACGGTGATTGTCGGCCCCGGAGAAGGTCGAACTGCTGATGATCGTGGTGGTCATGGTCGACCTGGGCTGCTGGACAGCGAGCTGTACCGCCGGTATCACGGCCACCGCCAGCAAGCCATCAGCGATCCGCAGTGTCCACCGCGAACGGACCGTCGACTGCTGGGCCCACACCGTGGCGACCGCCATGCACACCAGCGCCGCGCCGATCAGCGCACCCGCGAGGACCACCTCGTACAGTGGCGCGCCGAGCAGTGCCCATCCCACCGCACCGATGAGCGCTCCGGTGACAACCGCTCCCCCGATCACGAACCGGTATGTCGGGCGCAAGAGCGCAGCCCGGTCGACCGGTGTTCCCAGCAACCAGAAACCGGTCGCGCGCGTCGCGGACACCGGGCCGACCGCCAGTAGCACCCGCAGGGTGATTGCCAACAGCAACGGCAAGGCGATCCACGGCGTCGAGCCGATGAGCCGGCCGCAACTGAGCCCGGTGCAGCCGGCAGCGCCGGCGTTCAGCTGCCGGACGACGTTGCCGCCGGTGGCGGCGACCATGGCGATCGTGAACAGAACCAGGTAGGCGCTCTCGAAGATCTCCCAGAACGACCGGTCCGCGTGCCGGCGCCGGGTGGTGCGCATCCATTGCCGCAGGGACCGCGATGACGGGATCGCGCCGAAGTCCGCCGGATCGAACCGCACCGGCTCGTCGGCTGCGCTCATGGCAGCGGGGTGAGCGTGACGACGGAGTCCGCGACCGTTTCGACCAGGTCCGGGTCGTGGCTGGCGAAGAGGATCGCCGTACCGGCCTTCTTCTCCTCGAGCAGCCGATCGGACAGCCACTGCACGCCGTCGGTGTCGAGGCGCGCCTCGGGTTCGTCGAGGACCATCAACTTGCGCGGCCGGACCAGCGCCGTGGCCAGCGCGAGCCGGCGGCGTTGCCCGGACGACAGCGACCCGGGCAGCTGATCGGCGGCCGGCAGCAGGCCGATGTCGTGCAGCGTCGTGTCCACCAGATCTTCCGGGGCGGGATTGCCGTGCGCGCGGGCCAGCAGGTCGAGGTGCTCGGCCGCGGTCAGGTCCGGGAAGAAGTCCAGGTCGTCGAGCAGCGTGGCGACGTCCCGCCGGACCGCCTCGGCGCGCTCGTCGATCGGCTGCCCGTCGAGCAGGATCTTCCCGGCCGCCGGCTCGGCCGCGCCGACGATGCACTTCAGCACCGTGGTCTTACCGGCGCCGTTCGGGCCGACCAGCGCCACTGCCTGGCCGGCCGCGAGCGTGAACGTGAGGCCCTCGATCACCGGACGGTCGCCGTACTTGTGTTGCAGCTGCGTCACCGCGAGCCGAGGTGCGGCCTTTGTGGCCATGGAGTGCTGGTCCTCACTTCTTCCGGATCAGGGTCAGCCCGTCGCCGATCCCGAGCATGATCACGTCGACGCGCTCGTCCCGCGCGACGTGCGCGTTGAACTCCTTGCGGTCCGCCGGCCCGTCCGCGTCCACCACGCGGCCGCCGGCCAACGTGTTGTCGAACAGCAGCAACCCGTTCGGGCGGATCAGCGGCAGGACGGTCTCGAAGTACTGGATGTACCAGTCCTTGTCGGCGTCGACGAACGCCAGGTCGAACGCGCCGTCCAGCTTGGTCACCGACTCGTGCGCGTCGCCGATCCGCAGGTCGATCTTGTCCGCGACGCCGGCCCGCTCCCAGTACCGGCGGCCGATCGACGTCCACTCGTCGCTCACGTCCAGGCAGATCAGCTCGCCGTCGTCCGGCAGTCCGCGAGAGATGGCCAGCGCGGAGAACCCGGTGAAGGTCCCGATCTCCACGGCGCGGCGGGCGCCGATCAGCCGGGTCAGCATGGTCAGCAGACCGGCCTGATCGGCGGTGGTGAGCATCCGGGCCGGGCCGCCGAGCTTCTCGGTCTCGGCCCGCAACTCGGTGGCGATCTCGTCCAGCGGCATGCCGTGGGCGAGCATGTACTCGTGCAGTTCCTCGGTCACCGGTACCTGATGGCCCATGGAAATCCGCCCCTCTGTGTATTAGATCGGTCGCCTGTAGTCTCTATGGGTTGTCCGTTGGCAGTTCACCCACCCCACCGCAGTGCTGAATTCCTAGGGAGCACCCCGTATGCGCATCGCCGTCGCCGGCTCGATCGCGACCGACATCCTGATGACGTTCCCGGGCCGGTTCAAGGACCAATTCCTCGAGGAACAAATGCACAAGGTCTCGCTGTCGTTCCTCGTCGACGAGCTGGTCGTGCACCGCGGCGGCGTCGGCGCGAACATCTGCTACGGCATGGCGCAGCTCGGCTTCCCGTCGCTGCTGGTCGGGTCGGTGGGCGCCGACTTCGCCGAGTACGGCGCGGCGCTGACGGCCGCCGGTGTCGACATCTCCCACGTCCGTGTTTGTGCGAACGTCCACACCGCCCGCTTCACCTGTACGACGGACCTGGACGCGAACCAGATCGCCTCGTTCTACACCGGCGCGATGGCCGAGGCCCGCGAGCTCGACCTCGGCGCGATCCACCAGGCCGCGGGTGGCGTCGACCTGGTGCTGATCGGCGCCGACGACCCGGACGCGATGCTCAAGCACACCCAGCTCGCGAAGCGGCACGGGATCGCGATCGCGGCCGACCCGTCACAGCAGATGGCGCGGATGGACGGCGAGTCGATCCGGACCCTGCTCGACGGCGCGACGTACCTGTTCAGCAACGAGTACGAGTCCGGGCTGATGGTGCAGAAGACCGGCTGGAGCCACGCTGAGATCCTGGACCGGGTCGGTGTCCGGGTCACCACGCACGGCGGCGACGGCGTCGTGATCGAGGACGCCGGCGGCATCCTCGCGAAGGTGCCCGCGGTGCCCGCGCCGAACCTGGTCGACCCGACCGGCGGCGGCGACGCGTTCCGCGCCGGCTACCTCACCGGCCGTGCCTCGGGCCTGGACCACGAGGCGTCCGCCCAGCTCGGCTGCACGCTGGCGACCACCGTCCTGGAGACGGTCGGCACCCAGGAGTACACGCTCGACCACCCAGCGTTCCTCGATCGGCTTACCAGCGCGTACGGCAACGAGGCCGCCGCGACCGCGAAGCAGGCCCTCAAGTCACTGTGATCAAACGGCGCACGACACTGGAGGACTCTGCCCGCGATACGCAGAAACCCTCCAAAGATCCACACCCGGCGGGCCCCGACAACACCTGCTCCCGCAGAACCCGACCTCCCCACATCAGTCAGCAGACCCGATCAAAACACTGATCAGGCCGCTCGGACGCGGTCGATGGTGAAGGTGGCCTGCCTGCTGTTCGCCAGGCCGACCCGGATCCGGTAGCCACCGATGGTCGCGGACTTCTTCGGTCCGAGGGTCACCCGCTTCGAGCCCACGGAGAACGTGATCGACGATCGGTTCCGCTGGTACCCGACCATCGGCCCGCCGTTGCAGCTGAAGCCGTAGTCGGACATGAAGATGTTCCGGCCGGAGAAGTTGAACGCCCCGTCCTTGAACGCCCCGGTGCAGTCCGCAGCCGGCGCCGTCGGCTTCGGCTTGGGACTGGGGATGGGCGTGGGCGTCACACTCGGGGCCACAGACGGGACAACCGACGGGCTTACTGACGGGCTTACTGACGGGCTTACGGACGGGGTCGCCTGGCGGGTCGGCGTACCGGCGGATGGTGTCTCCCCGGCACCGGGGTCCGTACCGCCGCAGCCTGCCAGCACGACTGCCGCCACCACCACGCCTGACCATCGCAGAACACCCATGCCGACCAGCCTGCCGACGCCGGAGCCGCCGCGGGGCCGGGTGTCCGGAAGCTGTCAGTCAGCGTCAGCTGGGTCAGCTGCGTCAGGTCTCCTGGGAGCGCGCCCACAGACCCCGGACATGCCCGATGTGCCGGCGCATCAGCTGCTCGGCGCCCTTGGCGTCGCCGGCCTCCACGAGGTCGAGCAGTTCGTGGTGCTCGGTGGCGGACGGCACCAGCCGACCGCTCTCGACCAGCGGGGTCAGCCCGAGCAGCCGGGTTTGTGAGCGCAGGTCCGACACCACGTCGACGAGCTTGGAGTTGCCGGAGTACGCGAGCAGCGTGACGTGGAAGACCCGGTCCGCCTCGATGTACGCGATCAGATCGCCCGCCTCCGCCGCGACCACGATGTCCTCGGCCAGCTGCCGCAGCCGCGGGTGGTCGGCCGCCGGGATCACCGGGGCGACGGCGCGGATCGTCGGTGGCTCGATCAGCTGGCGCAGCGCCGCCAGGTTGTCGAGGTCCTCGTCGGACACCTCGGTGACCTTGAAGCCTTTGTTCCGCAGCGAGATCACCAGGCCCTCGCGGACCAGGTCCAGCATCGCCTCGCGGACCGGGGTCGCGGAAACCCCGAAGCGGGCACCGAGCATCGGCGCCGAGTACACCTCCCCCGGCTTGAGTTCGCCCGAGATCACCGCGGCCCGAAGCGCGTTGGCGACGCTGTCGCGCAGGTTCTCGCGCTGCGCCAGCCGCCGTACGCTCGGCAGCGGCCCGATCGAATCGGCAGCCATGGTTCACCTCCTGGGTCGCCGCCTATTGTGAACGACAATCGTCACGCGTCGCGGACGCCACCCCCGATCGCGTCGACCAGTTCGGTGAGGCGCTCGAAGACCCGCTGCGCCCCGATCCCGTCGTGCTCGTACTCGTTCGTCACCCAGGCCTGCACGTTGCCGACGCGGCGCGCGGTGTCGAGCTGCAACCCGGAGTCGACGTACATGTCGTCGAAGTACACCGCGGCGGCCACGGGTACGTCGTTCGCGGCGAGCCGCTGCAGGTCGTACAGCTCCGGCCAGTGCGACCGCTGCGCGAGCACCTCGACGGCGCCCTGGAACGGCCGCAGCCCGCGGATCTCGGCGAACATCCAGGGGTACATCATCTCGCCGGTGAACAGCAGCGGCCGGGCGTCCTCGGCGAACTCGGGATGCCGCGCCCGCTCCGCCTCGGCCGCCCACGCGGTCGCGCCGTCGCCGGAGCCGTAGATGCTCTCCTGCAGCGCCGCGAACAGCGGGTTCCCGAGGTACGCCGAGAGCCCGAGCACCTGCGCGCGGAAGGTGTCGGACAGCTCGTTCCCGTCGAAGGCCTCGTCGATCAGCCAATGGATCCGCTCGTACCCCGGCTTCATTCCGAAGTCGATCCCGAGCGACTGGAACCGGCGTACCGTCAACCGGTCCCCGTCCGGCAGCCGTACGTCGGACTCGGCCAGCACGTCCGCGATCCGGCCGACCCGCTCCACGTTGTGCGGGTACCGCCGGTAGAACTCACGGTTCTTGGCCGCGACCCGCGGATAGGTCCGCCGGTACACCTCGGCCGCCGATGGGTCGATCGAAGCAAGCCCGCCGGTCACGTAGCAGGCGGTGAGCGCCTCGGGCGCCTTCGACAGGTACGTGAGGGTGAGGAAGCCGCCGTAGCTCTGCCCGAGCGTCGACCACCGCTTCCCGCCGAAGACCGTCTTCCGCAGGTGCTCCGCGTCCGCGACGATCGAGTCCGCCCGGAAGCACGCCAGGTAGTCGGCGCCTGCCTCGGCCGACATCGCCGCCATCCGCCGCCCGGTCACGGGCGTACTACGGCCCGTACCGCGCTGGTCCATCAGCACGACGCGGTACTTCTTCAGCGCCTGCCCGATCCAGCCGTCCGGTCCGGTCGGCCGCGGCCCCTTCCCGCCCGGCCCGCCCTGCAGGAACACCAGGCAGGGCAAGTCCTCGTCCTTGCGCGTCGGGTCGACGAGTTCCCGGGCGAACACCTGGATCGTCTCACCCGGCGCGTTCCAGTCCAGCGGCACCTCGACGGTGTGCTCACGGACGTGCATGCCAGGGATGGTGTAGCTCGTCATCGGCCCTCTTTCAGTCGGCGTCGTGCGTCCCACTCGGGATTGATCCGCGGTACGGCTGCCAGCAATGTCTTGGTGTACTCATGGCGGGGATTGCCGAACACCTGGTCGCGTGTCCCCACCTCGACGATTCTGCCTCGGTTCATCACCGCGACCCGCTGCGAGATCTGCCGGACGACGGCCAGGTCGTGGGCGATGAAGATGTAGCTGAACCCGCTCTCGCGCTGCAGCCGGCTCAGCAGCTCCAGCACCTGGGCCTGGATCGACACGTCGAGCGCGGACACCGCCTCGTCGCAGATCACCAGCTTCGGGTTCACCGCGAGCGCCCGCGCGATCCCGATCCGCTGCGCCTGACCACCGGAGAACTGCGCCGGATACCGGCAGTATTGGTCCGGGTTCAGCCCGACCCGCTCCATCAGTTCCTGCGTGAACGCCCGCCGGCCGCCCTTGGGGCTGATGCCCTGGTAGGTCAGCGGTGCAGTGACGATCCGCTCGACGGTGTACCGCGGGTTCAGCGACGAGAACGGGTCCTGGAACACGACCTGCACGTTGTTCCGGAACGCCGCGAGCTCCTTGCCGCGCGCCCGCGTCACATCGTGTCCGTCGAACAGCACCGTACCGGCGGTCGGCTCGAGCAGCCGCGCCGCGATCCGCGCGGTCGTCGACTTGCCGCTGCCCGACTCGCCGACGATCGCCAGCGTCTCACCGAGTGCGACCTCGAAGCTGACGTCGTCGACCGCGGTGAACGTGGTCCGGCGCGCCTTGACTCCTTCGCCGCGGGTGACGTTCCCGGCCTTGCGCAGCTCGGCGATCGCGTGCGGGATCGTGGCCCGTCGGTTCCGCTCCTGCCACTGGCGCAACAGCCCGCCGGTCACCTGCACCGACGGACTCTCCAGCTTTGTACGGTGTGACATTGCACAGACCTTAAGTGCAATGTCACACCTTGCCAAGTGGTAACGCCAGACGTTTACACCCCGGAAACGAACCACCCGATCACTCCAACTGGACCTCTGAGGTTGGAGGGTGGTGGGGTGATTACTCCTGTCGCCCTGCGCCACGCCTCGAGGTCACCGGCCGCAGGCAATCTCTTCCGGGTGACAGCTGCCGTCAGCGCACTCAGCATTGCGTTGCTGGTGCTCGCTTGGCAGATCGTGCCGGGGCAGCCGCCGGATTGTATGGATGCGCCGTGCCCGCCGTCGGTGGACCGGCACAGCGGGCCGGTCGAGCCGCTGCACGGGGTCCTGGCGGCGGTGGGGATGGAACTGGTGGTGATCGGGTGGTACCTGATCTACGCCGTCGCCGCCCGGACGCTCGACCTGCGTGCAGTCATGCGCTGGGCACCGGTGACCGTGGCGGTCGTGGTGCTGGCGGTCGCCAGTTTCGGCTGGCTGCTGGAGAACGGCGCCGGCAAGAGCTACGACCCGGCGGAGCTGGGGTTCCTCATCGTGCTCGGCGCGTGGTTACTCGTGCCGCTGCTGCTGTACGTCGTGCACCGCGGCGACCGGACCGGAGCGCTGCTCGTCGCGGCCGGGCTCGCCCCGACCGCGCTCGGCAACGCACTCCTGATCAGGAACGACCCGCTCGGATTCCCGATGGCGATCCCCGCGGTGATGCTGGCAATCGGCGTCGGCACACTCCTGATCGTCCGCCGCCGTACCACTTAAAGCCGCGGGTCGACCGGCTCCGACTCCAGGGCGAGTACGGCGAAGACGCATTCGTGAATGCGCCACAACGGCTCCCCGCGGGCCGCCCGCTCCAGCGCCTCCAGACCGAGCGCGTACTCGCGGAGCGCGAGCGACCGTTTGTGGCCGAGGTTGCGGTCGCGGAGGCGCGTGAAGTTGGCGGGCTCGGTGTAGTCCGGACCGTAGATGAGCCGCAGATACTCCTGCCCGCGCACCTTCAGACCCGGCTGGGCGAGCCCCTTCGCCGTGCGGGTCAGGTTCGCGGCGGGCTTCACGACCATGCCCTCTCCCCCGGCACTCGTGAGCTCCTCCCACCACGCGACACCGGCGTCCCACGTGTCACCGTCGACGTACAGCCTGCGCGTCGGCGTGATCAGCTCCGGGCCGTCGGCCACCATCCGATCGGCGAGCGCCAGGTGCCAAGCGTGCGGTCGATCGTGGTACGTCGCACCTTCCGACGCGAGCACCTGGAACGGCGCGAGCCGGACGCCGGACAGCCCGTCGGTCGGCCAGCAGTACCGCCGGTACGCCGCCGTGAACCGCTCCGCGTTCACCGACCGCCGCTCGACCGACTCCAGCAACGACCCCACCTCGAGCCCTGCGTCCACAGCCGATCGCAGCGCTGCAGTTGCTGCGGGCAACGACGTACGGGCGGCCGCGCCGACGGCGGCGTACTGGTTCCGGAGCAGGTCTTCGGCCTTCGCGCTCCACGGCAGCAGCTCGGCGTCGAGCAGCAGCCAGGACGTGCCGAGCTCGTCGAAGATCCCGGCCCGCTCGGCGACCCCACGCAGTCGGAGCAGCAACTCGTCAGTCAGCGACGGATCGAAGAACGAGCGCCCGGTACGCGTGTGGATCGCGCCTCGGCCGGCCAGGCCGAACCGCTTCTCCGCCACGTCGTCGTCGCGCATCAGCAGCACGACGGCCCGCGAACCCATGTGCTTCTCCTCGCACACCAACTCGGTCACGCCCTGCGCCTGGTACGCCTCGAACGCCTGCCGCGGGTGCTCCAGCAGCCCGGGCTCCGGCGAGGTCGCGACCGGGCTCATCGTCGGCGGCAGGTACAGCAGGAAGTGCGGATCGATCGCGAACCGGCTCATCACCTCGAGCGCCGCACCCGCCTGCTCCGCGCGGACGCTCAACCGCCCGTGCGTCGCCGTCTCGATCACCCGGCGACCGGTCACGTCGGTCAGCTCCAGGACATCGGGTTCGCGCGTCGGTGCGGTTGCTACGTGCAACGGTTTCGCCGGTGCGTAGTACTCACGGGCCGCCCGCACCGACACCAGCTCACGCTCCGGGTAGCGCAACGCGGTCAGCGATCCGCCGAAGACGCAGCCGGTGTCGACGCAGATCGTGTTGTTGATCCACTCCGGCTCAGGGGTCGGCGTGTGACCGTAGACGACGGTCGCGCGGCCGCGGTAGTCGTTGGCCCACGGGTAGCGCACCGGCAGCCCGAACTCGTCGGTCTCCCCCGTCGTCTCGCCGTACAGGCAGAACGAGCGGACGCGCCCCGACGTCCGGCCGTGCATCCGCTCGACCAGGCCGGCGTGCGAGACGACCAGGTTGCCGCCGTCGAACACGTAGTGCGAGATCAGGCTGTCGATGAACGCCTCGACCTCGGCCCGGAACTCCGGCGGCTCCGCGGCGAGCTGCTCAAGCGTGGTCTCCAGGCCGTGGCTGATCCGCACGTTCCGGCCGCGCAGCGCGCGCAGCAGCTTGTCCTCGTGATTGCCCGGCACGCAGTACGCATGGCCTGCTGCGACCATCCCCATCACGAGCCGCAGTACGCCGGGGCTGTCCGGACCGCGGTCGACAAGGTCACCGACGAAGATCGCCCGCCGCTCGGGATGGACGGCGTCGACCGGGCGGCCGGCGTCGTCGCGGACCAGCGTGTACCCGAGGTCGGTCAGCAGCTGCTCGAGCTCGTCGCGGCAGCCGTGGACGTCGCCCACGATGTCGAACGGGCCGGTCCGATCGGTGAGGTCGTTGTAGAGCCGCGTCCGTTCGATGCTGACGGCATCGATCTCCTCGACACTGTTCAGCACGTGGACCGTGCGGAACCCTTCGCGTTTCAGGCTGCGGAGCCCGCGCTTGAGCTGCGACCGCTGCCGCGTGATCACCTTCGACCCGAACTGCCGATCGGCCCGCCGCTCGTTGCGCTCGATGCACACCCGCTCCGGCGGGTCCAGCACGATCGCGACCGGGAGAACGTCGTACTCACGGGCGAGTTGCACCAGCTCCTTGCGGGCCTCCGGTTGCACGTTGGTCGCGTCGATCACGGTCAGCCGACCGGCCGCGAGCCGCTTGCCGGCGATGAAGTGCAGGACCTCGAAGGCGTCCTTGGTCGCGGCCTGGTCGTTCTCGTCGTCGGAGACCAGACCACGGCAGAAGTCGCTCGAGATCACCTCGGTGGGCAGGAAGTGCTTACGCGCGAACGTCGACTTGCCGGAGCCGCTGGCCCCAACGAGCACCACAAGTGCCAGGCTCGGGATCTCCATCAGCCGTTCACCTCCCGCCGGAACAGCGCCAGCTGGGTCGGCGCACCGACCTCGGGATCCACGGTCCCGATCGGACGGAACTCGACCGTGTAACCGTAGGTCGCACCCACGTCCTGCGCCCAGGAACGGAACTCCGCGCGGGTCCACTCGAAGCGGTGGTCGGGGTGCCGGAACCTACCGGCGGGCAGCGACGGGAAACGCACGTTGTACTCGCTGTTCGGTGTAGTGACGACGACCGCGGCCGGACGCGCGGCCCGGAAGACCGAGTTCGCCAGAGCCGGCAGTCGCGGCGGATCGACGTGCTCGACGACCTCCATCAGGACGACCGCGTCCAGACCGGCCAGCCGGTCGTCGGCGTACGTCACCGACGACTGCAGGAACTTCAACCGGTCCCGCTGGCGGTCCGGGAGGTCGTCGTAGTGCAGCCGCCGCTTCGCCGCGATCAGCGCCCGCGCCGACACGTCGGTCGCGACGAGTTCGCCGATCATCGGGTCCTTCAGGAGTTCGCCGACCAACGCACCCTCGCCGCAGCCGATGTCCGCGATCCGGCGTGCGCCGAGCTCCTTCAGCACGGCCGCCACCGTCGTACGGCGCTCCACAGCCAGCGAGACCGAGCCCTCCTCGGGCGACTCCTCGGCCAGCTCCACACCGTCGGATTCGGACAGCCGCTCGAGGGCCGCATCACTCAGGTAGCGGCGGTGCGCCAGGTAGCGGTGCGAGATCACGTCCTTGTCCGGATGCGCTGCCAGCCAGCCCGCGCCGGCGCGGACGAGCTTGTCGACCTCGTCGGTCCCGACCCAGTAGTGCTTCGCGTCGTCCAGGACCGGGAGCAGTACATACAGGTGATTGAGTGCGTCCGCGAGCCGCAGTACGCCGGCCAGCCGCAGGTCGACGTACCGCGAATCGCCCCACGCGGGGATCTCCGGATCGAGCGGCACCGGGCGTGCGTCGACTGTCCAGCCGAGCGGCGCGAACAGGCGTTCGGCGAGGTCGGCGCCGCCGTTGCACGGCAGCGCGGGGATGTGCACGTTGAGCGGGATCGGCCGCGCGGCCAGCTCCGGGCGGGCGTCGCAGCGGCCGTTCATCGCGGTCCGAAACAGCTTTCCGAGCGCGACGGCGAGCAGGCTCGAAGCGGCGTACGGGCGGTCGTTGACGTACTGCCCGAGCGTGAATCCTTCGCCGGCCTTGCCGCGGCCGGCCTTTACCAGGCCGATCGGGTCGATCTCGAGCAGCACGGCCGCCGTACAGCGCTCGTCGGTCGCCTCGGGGTAGAAGACGTGCGCCGAGCCGCCGGTGACGTCGATCGCCTGCGGTCGCGCCGGATTCTTGTGCAACAGGAACCCGAAATCACTCGCGGGCGCGTCCACTCCGGCCAGATCGGTGCCAAGCGTCAGGAACACTGAGGTATTCGATCACGCCCACGGATCAAGACACGCGGGATTGGGTCTGGCGTGTTCGGGCGGTTTGGTTCTAGGGGCCTTACCCCCGGTTCGTGGACACGGGTGGTCGATTACGCCGCTGACGGGAGGGTAGCGGGGTAGAGGGTTTCGTAGGTGTTCGGGGAGTGGT
>NZ_JBEZFT010000044.1:0-55990 GCF_040649595.1 Kribbella sp. NPDC048915
GAACCCCCAACACGAGGGGTCAACCCATCCTGTCCCCACGCCCTCGTCACCCCGGCTCTCCCGCACGCAGACGGCGACCGACCACACCCTCCGCCAGATCAGTACTCGTCGGCAAATCAGTACTCGTCGACCGAGAGCGTCGCGAAGGTGATCCCCGCCTTCACCAACCGGTCGCGGAGCGCGGGCCCCATCGCGGCTGCCGTCGTGGTCTGGCCGGCTGTCTCCGGCAGCTCGTCCAGGGCAAGGCACAACGCGCTCTCGGCCAGCATCTTCGCGGTCTCCTCGTACCCGGGATCGCGTCCGGCCACCTCGGTGATCACCTGCCTGCCGCCGCCCCGCCCGACGAAGCGCACGTTGAACCACGACCGCGCGCGCCGTTCGGCGCTCGGACCGGCACCGGGTTTCAACAGCCGCAGCAGAACGTTCCGCAGGGGCCGGATCTGGGCGCTTCCCATCAGCAGGCCCACCCCGGCGACGGCGCCGACCACCGCCGGCAGGTGCTTCATCGCCGCGTAGTGGCCGTACCGAAAGTCCGGACCGTACCTGTCGAGCAGCCGCCCGGAGTACGCGACGATCTGCGGATCGATCGTCGGCAGCGGTACGAGCCAGAAACCTTGCTGCCGATGAATCTTCTTGACCAGCGGCCGCGCGCTGCGATCCTGCGGGCGCGGCTCGGCGGCGTACCGGTCGCGATGCGCCTCGAGGTTCTGCCGCGGGCGGGACAGCGCCGTGATCGCGGTGTGAAAGGTCCCGCCGGACGGGCGACCGCCGGCGCGCAGCAGCCCGTCGACCTCGATCGGGACGTTTCGCGGCAAGTGCTCGACGGTGTACTGCACGCCGAGGTCGTACGGGATCGAGTCGAAGCCGCACGCGTGGATGATCCGCGCACCGGTCTGCGTCGCACGCTCGTGGTGGCGCACGTACATCCGATGCAGGAACTCCGGCTCACCGGTCAGATCGACGTACGCCGTACCGGCGTCGGCGCAGGCCGCCACGAGCGGCTCGCCGTACTCGACGTACGGGCCGACCGTGGTGGCCACGACCTTCGTCGACTCGGCCAGCGCGCGCATCGACACCGGGTCCGTGACGTCGGCGTACACCATGTCCTGGCCGAACTGCTCCAGCTTCGACTTGTTGCGTCCGGCAACGGCCCAGCGCAGGCCGTCCGGTGCGTGCGCGCGCAGGTACTCCGCGGTGAGCGCGCCGGTGAACCCGCTCGCTCCCAGCAGGACGACGTCGTACCGGCGGCTCATCGGTCAGCCGCCCTCGCCGCGTCGGCGAGACCGCCGGCCCCGGCCGCACGGGAGGATTCGGTCGCGCCGCGGGCCTGGACATCGGCGAGCGCGGCCGTGTCGGCCTTCGGCACACTGAACCGCGAACCGGCCTCGACCACGTGCGGGATCAGCCAGCGGAACACCTTCAGTACGCCGATCCAGCCCGGGACGTGAACAGTGCGCGACCGCTTCCGGATGCCGTCGACGAACTTGTCCACGGCGAACTCCAGCGGGTACGTCTTGCTCGCCAGCGGGATCCCGGTTCGCACCTTGCCGAACACCGGGTGTGTGTCGACGCCGCGCACCATGTCGGTGTCGACGAATGTCATGTGCGCGACGCCGACCCGGACGCCGAGATGCTTCAGCTCCACCCGCAGAGTGTTCCCCATCGCCTCCACGCCGGCCTTGGAGACGTTGTACGACGCAAGGCCCGGGATGTGCACGATCGCGGCCAGCGACGAAACGAGCAGCAGGTAACCCTTGCTCTCCAGCAGATACGGCAGCGCCAGGTGAACGGTCCGCCAGACACCGAGCAGGTCGACGTCGACGACGCGTTCCCAGACCTTCGGATCCATGCTGCGGGTGAATCCGGGCGCCGCGATACCCGCGTTGGCGATCACGACGTCGATCCGGCCGTACCGCTCGGCGATCGCGTCGACCGCTGTCCGCAACGAGTCGGTGTCGGTGACGTCCGCTTCCCACCAGCCGGCGTCCGGGCCGCAGTCCCGGGCCACCTTCGCGAGCTCGTCCGGCTCCAGACCGACCAGCGCCAGTTTCGCGCCGTCCTGCGCCAGCTTCCGGGCGACGGCGGCGCCGATCCCCCGGGACGCGCCGGTGATGAGCACGACCTGACCGGCCAACGGACGCATCGGGACCTCCAGCTTGTTGAGTGGATACTCAACAGTAAGTGCTTGTTGATCGAATACTCAATAGACTGGCCGGGTGAGCCAGCTCTCCGGTGCCCGGTTGCGGCCCGACCAACGCCGCGCGCAGATCCTCCAGGCCGCGCGCCGGGTGCTGCTCGCCGACCCGCACCGCGAGCTCACGGTCGAGCTCGTCGCCGCGGAGGCCGGCGTCTCCCCCGCGCTGCTGTTCCACTACTTCGGTTCGAAGAAGAAGTTCCAGTACGCCGTGATCGAGGAAGCGGCCGCCGAGGTGATGCTGCGGACCGCGCCGGACCCGACGCTGCCACCGGACGAGCAGCTCCGCTCGGGCATCCGCGCTTTCGTCCGTGCTGTCCTGGAGGCGCCGCAGCTGTACCGGGCGACGCTGCTGATGTCGGCCGCGGGCGATCCGGAGATTCGCGCACTGCACTCCGAGCTGCGCCAGGTCTTCAGCCGGTGGGTCATCGACGCGGTCGCCCAGCGTGGTGTCGAGATCACCCCCGTCGTCGAGCTCGCCTGTCACGGCTGGCAGGGTTACGTCGAACAGACCCTGCTGGTGTGGATCGACGATCCGGTCGTCTCGCCGGAGGCCCTCGAGCGCCTCTGCGAGCAATCGCTGGACGCGATCCTCACGACGACCTCCGAGAGAGCAGAATGAACAAGTTCTTCCTGACGGTCCACATCCTCGCGGCCATCCTGTGCGTCGGCCCGGTGACCGTGGCGGCCAGCATGTTCCCGCCGATCGCGCGCCGCACGCTGCAGTCCGGCGCCCCGGACGCGGGCGGTCTTCAGGTCCTGCACCGGATCACCCGGGTGTACGCGTGGGCGAGCCTCGCCGTACCGCTGTTCGGCTTCGCGGTCGCCGGCGGCCGTGGGGTGATGGATGAGGCCTGGCTGATCAGCTCGATCGTGCTGACATTGGTCGCCGCACTGGTGCTGGCGTTCCTGGTGGTGCCCGCGCAGTCCGCCGTACTCGCGGCCGTCGGGCAGCCGGAGGAGGTCCGCACCAAGGTGTTCTCGAAGGCGAAGCTGCTGTCGATGACGAGCGGGATCTTCGGCCTGCTCTGGCTGGTCGTGCTGGTGCTGATGGTCGTCAAGCCCGGGCACACCAGAGGGTAGGGTTTCGGCCGTGCTGACGGTTGCCACGGTGAACGTGAACGGAATCAGGGCCGCCTTCCGGCGTGGGATGGCGCCGTGGCTGGAGAGCACGGACCCCGACCTGTTGCTGATGCAGGAGGTCCGTGCCTCCGACGAGGTACTGCGCGAACTCCTCGGCAGCGACTGGAACATCGCGCACGCCGAGCCCACGATCGACGGTCACAAAGGCCGGGCCGGCGTCGCGGTGGCGAGCCGGCGCCCGATCAAGGGCGAACGCGGCGAGATCGGTCCCGCGCGCTTCGCCGGCACCGGCCGCTGGGTCGAGGCCGACGTCGTACTGGACGACGGGTCGACCCTCACGGCCGTCAGCACGTACGTGTTCACCGGCGAGTTCGAGACGCCGCCGCGGCAGGAGGAGAAGTACGCGTTCCTGGACGCGATCACCGCGCGGCTGGCCGAACTGCGCGCCGACGGCCGCCACGTGCTGATCTGCGGCGACTTCAACATCGCGCACCGCGAGGTCGACCTGAAGGCCTGGAAGGCGAACCGGAAGAAGAGCGGATTCCTGCCCGAGGAGCGAGCCTGGCTCGACCGGCTGTTCGCGTCCGGCTGGGTCGATCTCGGTCGCCGCTTCGGCGGTGACGGCCCCGGCCCGTACTCCTGGTGGTCCTGGCGCGGCAAGGCCTTCGACAACGACGCCGGCTGGCGCATCGACTACCAAATCGCCTCCCCCGAGCTGGCCGCGTCGGCGACCGGGTGCTCGATCCACCGCGCCCCGTCGTACGCCGAACGCTGGAGCGACCACGCGCCGGTGGTCGCGACGTACGACCGCTAGCTCGTGCTGTCGGCTGCCGCGGGTAGTCTCGCGGCATGTCCGAGCTGAACTCTTCCCCCACTCCGCCGATCGCCGCCAAGAAGCCGGTCGAGCGCACCCATCACGGCGACACGTTCGTCGACGACTACGAGTGGTTGCGGGACAAGGCCGATGAGGAGGTGCTGGCGTACCTCCGGGCCGAGAACGCCTACACCGAGGCCCGCACCGCGCACCTGGAATCGTTGCGCGAGGCAATCTTCAAGGAGATCTCGGACCGCACCCTGCAGACCGATCTGAGCGTCCCGGCGCGGCGCGGTGGGTACTGGTACTACTCCCGCACGATCGAGGGCAAGCAGTACTCGCTGCACTGCCGCGTCGAGGTGGACGGCGACCAGCCGCCCGCGACCGACGGCGAGATCGCCGGCGAGGAGGTCATGCTCGACGGCAACGAGGTGGCCGGCGACTCCGAGGTCTTCTCGCTGGGCACCGTCGACGTCTCCCCCGACGGCCGCCTGCTGGCGTACTCGGTCGACCTCAAGGGCGACGAGCGCTTCACACTGCGGATCAAGGACCTGAAGACCGGCGAGCTGCTCCCCGACGAGCTGCCCGACGTGCACTACGGCTCGGCCTGGTCCGCCGACGGCTCGACGATCTTCTACACCAAGGTCGACGACGCCTGGCGTCCGTACCAGGTCTGGCGGCACACGCTCGGCGCGAACGAGGACGTGCTGGTGATGGAGGAGCCGGACGAGCGGTTCTGGATCGGCGTCGACCTGACCCGCAACGAGCAGGCGATCATGATCGCGCTCGGCAGCAAGCTCACCAGCGAGGTCTGGCTGCTCGACGCCGACGACCCGACCGGTGCGCCGGTCGTGGTCGCGCCCCGCCGCGAGGGCGTCGAGTACGACGTCGAGCACGCGGGCGACCAGCTGCTGATCACGCACAACGCCGACGCCGCCAACTTCTCGCTGGCCTCCGCGCCGCTCGACGCGCCCGGTGAGTGGACCACGATCATCGAGGGCGACGAGACCAGCCGGCTGCTCGGCACCGACGCATTCGCCGAGCACGTCATCCTCTACCGGCGCCGCAACGCGCTCACCGAACTGGCGATCATGCGCCGGACGGCTGACGGCTTCGGCGCGCCTGAGGTGCTGGAGTTCGACGAGCCGATCTACACGGTCTCCCCCGGCCGCAACGACGAATGGCACGACACCCGGTACCGCTTCGGCTACACCTCGCTGGTCACGCCGGGGTCGACGTACGACGTGGACATCGCGACCGGCGAGCGGCGCCTGCTCAAGCAACAGCCGGTGCTCGGCGGCGTCGACCTCGGCGCCTACACGCAGTACCGCGAATGGGCGACCGCTCCGGACGGTACGAAGGTCCCGATCTCGATGGTCGCGCGCAAGGACGTCGCCAAGGACGGGAACGCGCCGGTCGTGCTGTACGGGTACGGCTCGTACGAGACCTCGGTCGACCCGTGGTTCTCGATCCCGCGGCTGTCGCTGCTCGACCGCGGCGTGGTGTTCGCGATCGCGCATGTCCGCGGCGGCGGTGAGCTCGGCCGGCACTGGTACGACAACGGCAAGATGCTGACCAAGAAGAACACCTTCACCGACTTCGTCGCAGCCGCTGAGCATCTGGTCACGGCCGGCTGGACCAGACCGGAGCGGATCGTCGCGCAGGGCGGCAGCGCCGGTGGGCTGCTGATGGGCGCGGTCGCCAACCTGGCCCCGCAGGCGTTCGGCGGAATCGTCGCCGAGGTGCCGTTCGTGGACGCGCTGACCACGATTCTCGATCCGTCACTGCCGCTCACCGTGATCGAGTGGGAGGAATGGGGTAATCCGCTCGAAGACCCCGAGGTCTACGAGTACATGAAGTCTTACTCGCCGTACGAAAACGTCACCGAACAGCACTATCCGCGCATCCTCGCGATCACCAGCCTGAACGACACCCGGGTGTTCTTCGTGGAGCCGGCGAAGTGGGTGGCGAAACTCCGGGCCACCGCCGCCGGCGAACCCGACATCTTGCTGAAGACCGAGATGGACGCCGGTCACGGTGGCCGCAGCGGCCGCTACGACGCGTGGCGCGAGGTCGCGTTCACGCTGGCCTGGGAGCTGGACACCCTCGGCCTGAGCTGAAATTCGCGGGAATTTCCGGGCCCGGACATGTGTTGTGCAACACATCCGGGGCACCGGAACGCCTGATTTCTGTACGGATTCTCAGGTTGCATCCGGGTGCGTTACCGACAAAAGGACGGTGCCGCCCCGGGACACCGGTTTCCACGGCAGATCCGCTGCCGGGAACTCTCAGGGAACGTTCAGGGTGTTTACACCCTGGTACCGGAATCTTGAACCCTACTCGAGCGTTGCTCTCGATGTAACGACGAAGGGAGTTTCGGTGGCTCGCACGGCTCGTGTCCGGAGCACGGACGACGGAATCGACGGCAAGGACAGCGTCGGTCTCTACCTGGAAGAGATCGCGCGGACTCCTTTGCTGACGGCTGAGGAAGAGGTCGAGCTCGCTGAGACGGTCGAGGCTGGACTCCTGGCGGAGCAGCTGCTGGCCGAGGGGCGAGTTGGACGGAAGAAGGGCGGAGCGCCCAAATATGCGACGCAGGAGGAGCTGGAGTGGCTGGCCGAGGAAGGCCGGCGCGCACAGCAGCGGTTCGTGACCGCCAACCTCCGGCTCGTGGTGTCGATCGCCCGCCGGTACGGGCGGTCCCAGATGCCGCTGCTGGACCTGGTCCAGGAGGGCAACACCGGACTGATCCGCGCGGTGGAGAAGTTCGACTACCGGAAGGGTTTCAAGTTCTCGACGTACGCGACCTGGTGGGTGCGGCAGGCCATCACCCGCGGTATCGCGCAGCAGGCCCGAGTGGTCCGGCTGCCGGTGCACGTGGTGGAGCAGCTGAACCAGATCGGGTCCGCGCGGCGCACGCTGGAGCGCAAGCTCGGGCGGGAGCCGGAGATCGACGAGATCGCGGCCGAGCTGAACCTGGACGAGGAGCGGGTCACCGAACTGATCCGCATCGGCCGGGACCACATCAGCCTGAACAGCCCGGTGGACGACGAGGGTGAGACCTCGCTGGGCGACCTGATCGCGGCCGAGACCGCGCCGGGTCCGGACCAGCTGGTCGCCGACGCGTCCGACCGCTCGGGTCTGTTCAGCCTGGTCGACCAGCTCGACCCGCGGTCCGCGGACGTCATCCGGCGCCGCTACGGCCTGCACGACGGCCGCCAGGCCAAGCTGGCCGACATCGGCGCCGTGCACGGCATCTCGGCGGAGCGCGTCCGCCAGATCGAGCGCGAGGCGCTGGGCCGGCTGCGCCTGCTGGCGGACCCGACGCTGGCCGCGTAACACACCGACCGAAACCCCTCCTGACCCCCGAGCCACGATCTGGCTCGGGGGTCATCGGGTTTCTACGGGCGGATTTCCTACTTGGTCAGCTCGATCCAGGACTCGACCGGCAGGTGGTCGCTCGGGAACTGGCCGTCCTTGCTGAAGGTGTCGATGGTCGCCTTCTGCACCCGCAGCCCCGGCGTGGTCAGGATCCAGTCGATCCGGTCACCGTTCGGCGTCAGCGGCTTGTAGCCGTGGAACGTCGCGTACAGCGCGCTACGGCGCTCGGCCGTCAGCCAACTGTCGGCGTACTTCCCGCTCGTCACGAGCTTGTCGTACACCGTCACGCCGGGCTTGCCGGCCTCGTTGAAGTCGCCGGTCATGAGCACCGGCAGGGCCGGGTCGAAGGCCGCATTGCGCTGCAGGATCAGATCCGCGGACTTGGACCGCGCGGTCGCGTCGAACGCCTCGAGATGCGTGTTGACCGCGTAGAACTGCTGCGACGTCGCCTTGTCCAGGAACCGCACCCACGTGACCATCCGCGGGCAGCAACCGCCCCAGGTTTGCGAACCGACCACGTCCGGGGTGTCCGACAGCCAGTAATGGTCGTACTCGAGCGGCTGCAGCCGGCGCCGGTCGAAGAAGATCATCATGAACTCGCCCTTGCTGCCGCCTTCCCGGCCGAGGCCGATCGAGTCGTACGCCGGGCCGAGGTCCGCAGCGATGTCCTGCAGCTGGGGATACAGCCCCTCCTGGGTGCCGATCAGGTCCGGGCGAGCCTTGCGCAGCTGTTCGCGCATCACCGGGCGGCGCTCGGCCCAGCTGTTCGGCGGGGTGTCGCTCGCGTAGCGCAGGTTGTACGACATCACGTGCAGCGGCTTGGTCGCCGTACCGCTTGCGGCGACTGTGGTGGTCGCCTGGTCGGTGGCCGGGGCGGCCTGGGACACCCCGCTGGTGATGGTCAGGCCGGCTGCGGCCGCCGCGACGAGCGCGGCGAACCGACGGCGCGTGGTCAACATGTCAGAAACCTCCAGGGGCGGAATGCATGGAGGTTGGACGTTAACCAGGTCCGGTGAACGGTCGCCAGCCGAAGCGCGTCGCCCGCGCTGACGTCAGGCTGCCGCTTCGTTCCAGGTGTCGATCAGCAAGGGCAGCTCGGACAGCCGCTGCACCGTCGCGTCCGGTGTCCCCTCGGTGTGCCCGATCTGTTCCCGCGGGATCGCGCTGTGCGGCAGGTGGGCCGCACGCATACCGACGTTCTGTGCGCCCCAGACGTCGTCGAACAGCCGGTCACCGACGAACAGGCAGCGCGCCGGATCGGACACTCCGACCGCGCGCATCGCGGCCAGGAACGCCTCCGGGTGCGGCTTGGTGTGCGGGATCTCGCTCGTGTACACGGCACCGTCGAGCAACTCGAGTACGCCGTCGCGCGCGAAGACCTCCTCGTGACGGCGGCGCGGCCACAGGGTGTTGGACAGCACGCCGACCTTCAGGCCACGGGCGCGCAGCGCCTCCAGGGTCTCGATCGCGTCAGGCTCGAGCTCGGTGTGCGGGTCCCACTGGCGCTCGTACTCCGCCAAGGCCGCCGGGGTCATCACCACCCCCGCCAGCGAACACACCTCCTCAAGGGTCGCGCTGCGGTGCTCGTCGCGGGAGCGTCGCCACACGACGCCTTCCGCCGCGACCAGCCGGGCCGCCAGCTCGTCGGCGGTGCCGGCGTTTTCGGGGTCGAGCAGCGCGGTCACGGCCCGCCAGGTGTCGTACAGGGAAATCTCGTGCCAGGTGGCCAGCGTGCCGCCCCAGTCGAACAGGACGGCTTCGATCTTCGCGTTCATCACGCGGCACAGCCTGCCAGAGGCGTCCGACAGTTCTCGCCTGCTTTTCAGCTCAGGCGGGCGATCTCGCGGCGGCGGGCGAGCCAGCTGACCGCGACCGCGTAGAAGACCAGGCATGGCAGGTCGGCGAGGAACAGCGTCCACGGCGCGTCACCCTGGACGTCCCACTGGTCGCCCCGACCCATTGCCGCCGGCAACAGAAAGGCGATCAGGTTGTTCAGCACGTGCAGCGCGATCGCAGCCTCCAGTCCCCCGGTCCGGACGGTCAGCCAACCGACCGTCACCGCGAACAGGAAGATGTCGGCCATCGCCCAGCTGGTGTAGCCGTGCGCCGAGACGAAGACGGCACTGCTGACGACGATGCCCGGCCACGGCGAGCGGAACAGGATCCGCAACCACCGGGCCCGGCCGTTCGGGTCGTCCGGTCCGTACGCGCCCACGGCCTGCAGCAGCCAGCCGCGGAACACGAACTCCTCCGCCGCCGACTGGAACGGCACCAGCAACACGATCACCAGGGCCGGTACGACGAACGCGCCCCAGCCGATCCACTCGCCCTCGGTCGTCCCGATCGCATCCTGGGCCGGGAACAGCGTGTCGACCACGATCCCGGTGACGACCGACAGCCCGATGTAGCCCAGCGCCGGCAGGCAGCACCAGAGCAACCAGCGCCACCGGATCCGATTCAGCACCGAGGCGACGCTCCAGAACGGCCGGCGTTGCACCAGCCACGCGGCCAGACCCACGAACGGGGTCAGCACGGCGAGCATGACCAGGGTCAGCGCGAGATTCTCGGTGTCGTTCGGGAAGAGGTCGACACCGCTCGGCTCCGGGAACGGTCCGGCGATCAGGCGGTGCGCAATCGACCAGGCGATCACCACCGCGGCGGTCCCGCAGAACGCGAGAGCACCGAGCAGCAGCGTGCCGAGGAGCGGACGCCACCAGGTGTGCTTCGGCGTACGACCCAGCCGGTGGTACGGCGTACCCGGCGGTGCCGGAACGATGCGCGGCTCGCGGTAGTAGGGCGGGTAGGTGCCGTACTGCTGCGGGTACGGCGGCGGGTAGGGCCCTGGGTACTGCTGCCCCGGGTACGGCTGAGGCGGGTACTGCGGTGGATACGGCTGACCCTGCGGCGGCGGGTACTGCTGCGGGTAGGGCCGGCCGTGCGGGGGCGGCGGTTGGGTGGGCGGACCGTACCGGCCGGGTGAGGGCGGCGGTGACGCGGGCTGTCCCGGCTGGGAGTATGGGCCTGGCGGCGGAGTCGGCCCGGGCTGTTGCGGGTCCATGTCTGGACTGTAGAAGATCGGGCCAACCGGGACGGGAGGAAACACGGTGGGGACTGAATCGATGCCGGAGACCAGGCAGACGACGAGTGCGTTGCCACAATCCGTGCTGATGCCGTTGAGCGGTTCGGCGATCTTCCTGGTGGTGCGGGTGCGGCCCGGCGGCGAGGCGCGGACGCGGGACCTGCTGGAGCGGCTGAGTGGTCTGGTCCGCTCCGTCGGGTTCCGGGTGCCGAGCGGCAACCTGTCCTGCGTCGCCAGCATCGGGTCGGACGTGTGGGACCGGCTGTTCACCGGTCCGCGGCCGGCCGAGCTGCACCCGTTCGTCGAGGTAAAGGGTCCGACGCACCACGCGCCGTCGACCCCCGGCGACCTGCTCTTCCACATCCGCGCGGCCCACCAGGACCAGTGCTTCGAGCTGGCCGGCCAGATCATGAACATCCTGGACGGCGCCGCGACGGTCGTGGACGAGGTGCACGGCTTCAAGTACTTCGAGATGCGCGACCTGCTCGGCTTCGTGGACGGTACCGAGAACCCGTCCGGCGCCGAGGCCCGTGCGGCGGTGCTGGTCGGTGACGAGGATCCGGGCTTCCGCGGCGGCAGCTACGTCATCGTGCAGAAGTACCTGCACGACCTGAAGGCGTGGAACGCGCTGACCGTCGAGCAGCAGGAGCTCGCGGTCGGGCGGACCAAGCTGGACGACATCGAACTCGACGACGATCGCAAGCCGGGCAACGCCCACATCGTCCTCAACGTGATCGAGGACGAGGACGGCAACGAGCTGCAGATCCTCCGCGACAACATGCCGTTCGGCCGGGTCGGCACGCAGGAGTTCGGCACCTACTTCATCGGGTACGCGAAGTCCCCCGCGGTGACCGAGTTGATGCTGCGCCGGATGTTCGTCGGCGTACCCGAGGGGAACCACGACCGGCTGCTGGACTTCTCCACCGCGGTCACCGGCTGCCTGTTCTTCACGCCGCCGGCGTCGTTCCTCGACGATCTGCCGCCGGCCCCCTGACGCGGTCTGCTCGCCGAGCGGCAACCGCAATTGTGTCGGTGGCATAGGCCAGACTGGAAAGCATGTTGCTCACCGAGGTGGTCCAGACGTCGGCCGCGCTGGCCGGGACCAGGTCGCGGCTGAAGAAGGCCGAGTTCATCGCCGACGTGCTGGCCAAGGCCACCGAGCCGGACGAGATCGCGATCGTGGTGACGTACCTGTCCGGCGAGCTGCGCCAGCGGCGGACCGGGGTCGGCTGGCGGACGCTGATGGACGCCCCGGAGCCGGCCGCGACGCCGTCGCTGACGGTCGAGGAGGTCGACGCGGCCTTCGCGGAGCTCGCGGAGATGTCCGGCGCCGGTGTGCAAGCTCGCCGTCGGGCGGCGGTCGATGCGCTGTTCGGGAGGGCGACCGCCGACGAGCAGCAGTTCCTTCGCCTGCTCGTCGGCGGCGAGCTCCGGCAGGGCGCGCTCGACGGCGTGATGGCCGACGCGGTCGCCCGCGCCACGGGCATCCCGCTCGCGAAGATCCGGGCCGCGACGATGCTGCGCGGGGCAACGGCTCCGGTCGCGGTCGCCGTACTCACCGAGGGCGAGGCAGGCCTTGCGCAGTTCGGCCTCGAGGTCGGGCGTGGCGTGCAGCCGATGCTGGCGCAGTCGGCGACCGGTGTCACGGAGGCATTCGAGAAGACCGGCACGCCGGCCGCGCTCGAATGGAAGCTCGACGGCATCCGGATCCAGGCGCACCGCAACGGTGACGACGTCGTCGTCTACACGCGGACGCTGGACGACATCACCTACCGGGTCCCCGAAGTGGTGGACGCCGTGCGGGCGCTCGACGCACGGCAGGTCGTGCTCGACGGCGAGCTGATCGCGTTGCGAGCCGACGGGCGACCGGAGCCGTTCCAGGTGACCGGGTCGCGGACGGCGACGCGTGCCGCGACCGGGCCCGAGTCCGTGCCGCTGACGCCGTACTTCTTCGACATTCTGCATCAGGACGGCCAGGACCTGCTGGGCCTCGACGGGGCGACGCGGCACGAGTGGCTGGCGAAGCTGGTGCCCGAGGAGCGGCGGATCCCCCGGCTGGTGACCGAGGACGCCGCCGAGGGGCAAGCGTTCTTCACCGAGGCAGTACGGCGCGGTCATGAGGGCGTCGTGGTGAAGTCGTTGACAGCGCCGTACGAGGCGGGTCGTCGCGGCGCCGGCTGGGTCAAGGTCAAGCAGACCCACACCCTCGACCTGCTCGTGCTCGCGGCCGAGTGGGGTCACGGGCGGCGCACCGGCTGGCTGTCGAACCTGCATCTCGGCGCGCGCGACGAAGAGACCGGCGAGTTCGTGATGCTCGGCAAGACGTTCAAGGGGCTGACAGACGACCTGCTGCGCTGGCAGACGGAGCGGTTCCAGCAGCTCGCTGTACGGCAGGACGACTTCGCCGTCTACCTGCGTCCGGAGGTGGTGGTCGAGATCGCGTTCGACGGTGTGCAGACCTCGCCGCGGTATCCGGCCGGGATGGCGCTGCGGTTCGCGCGGGTGCTGCGCTACCGGGAGGACAAGGCGCCCACCGAGGTGGATACGGTGCAGACCGTCCGGGAGATCCATCTGGGCCCCGGCTCCGAGCCAACGGAAGTGAGTGCTACTGATGACTGAGGATCCCGATGTCGTGACGCGGCGGATCGCGCGCGCATCGCTCGACCGCGCCGACGCGACAGGCTGGTTCGAAGACCTGTACGCCGCGGCGGCCGAGGGCACCGCGGTGGTGCCGTGGGACCGCGGCACGGCGAATCCGCTGCTGCAGGAGTGGGTGACCGAGTCCGCCCCGGACGGCACGGACAAGACGGCCCTCATCGTCGGCGCGGGTACCGGCTGGGACGCGGAGCTCATCGCCGACCGCGGGTACGACACGACTGCCTTCGACATCTCCCCCACCGCGATCGAGACCGCCCGCCGCAACCACCCGGACACGAAGGCGCACTACCGCGTCGCCGACCTGCTCGCGCCGCCGCCCGAGTGGCACCGGGCGTTCGATTTGGTCGTGGAGATCTACACCGTCCAGGCCCTGCCCATCAACCTTCAGCCCGAGGCCGTCGACCGGATCCGGGACTTCGTGGCACCGGGAGGCACCCTGCTGGTGATCGCCGCCGCCCGGCCTGTGGACCAGCCCGATGAAGCCGTCGAGGGCCCACCGTGGCCGCTGACCCGCGCCACGATCGACTCGTTCGCGACGTCCGGCCTCCGCCAGATCCAGATCGCCCGCGTCCCCAATCCCACCGGGCCGTCCCTGCACCGCTGGCGCGCCGAGTACCTCCGCACCTGAGCGCGCCGGCCGGCATCGAATCCGATGGGAACATATGTTCGATAATCCTGTAGACTGCGGGTATGGTGGGGCGCAGTGTGGTGGGGCCGACGGCTTTGCGGATGATGCTGGGAGGTCATCTGCGGGAGCTGCGTGAGCGCGCCGGGGTCAGTCGCACGGACGCGGGATGGGCAATTCGGGCGTCGGAGTCGAAGATCAGCCGGCTCGAGCTCGGGAAGGTCCGCTTCAAGGAGCGGGACGTCGACGATCTCCTCACGCTGTACGGCGTGCGCGATCCGGGTGAGCGTGAGCGGCTGCTGACCCTCGCCCGCGAGGCCAACGACCCGGGCTGGTGGCATCGGTACGGCGACGTCACGCCGGAGTGGTTCGATGCGTACCTCGGGCTCGAGGCGACCGCCGAGCTGATCCGGACCTACGAGATCCAGTTCGTGCCCGGGCTGCTGCAGACCCCCGCGTACGCGCGGGCCGTCGCGCAGCTGACCCCGGGCAGCGCACGGACCGAGGCCGAGATCGAGCGGATCGTCGCGCTCCGCCGGCGACGGCAGACGGTGCTCGATCGCGAGCCACCGCTGAAACTCTGGGCAGTCATCGAGGAGGCGGTACTTCGGCGCCCGATCGGCGGTGTCGACGTCCTGCGCGACCAGCTCGACGCACTCCGCGAAGCCGTCACCCGGCCGAACGTGACGATCCAGATCATCCCGCTCGACAGCCCCGGCCACGCCGCCACCGGAGGCGCCTTCAGCCTGCTCCGCTTCCCGCAGCGCGACCTACCGGACATCGTCTACGTCGAACACCTCACCAGCGCCTTGTACCTCGACAAACGCGACGACGTAGAGGCCTACACCCAAGTCCTCGACATACTCGCCTCCACCAGCCCGAGCCCCCAACAAACCGACCAGCACCTGACCCACCTCCGCAACCGCCTGCCCACCTGAGCCGCTCGGTCAGCTGAGGGCTTCCAGGAGGGTTTTGTTGAAGGCCTCGAGGTCGTCGGGCTTGCGACTGGTGATGAGGTTGCCGTCCGCGACGACCGGCTCGTCCACCCACTCGGCGCCCGCGTTGCGCAGGTCGGTCTGCAAGCTCGGCCAGGACGTGAGCCGCTTCCCGCGCACCGCATCCGCCTCGATCAGCGTCCACGGCGCGTGGCAGATCGCGGCCACCGGCTTCCCCGACTCCACGAACTCCTTCACGAACGCGACCGCCTTCTCGTCCGTCCGCAACGCATCCGGGTTCGCCACGCCGCCGGGCAGGACCAACGCCGCGAAGTCGTCGACCGACGCGTCGCCGACAGCCTGATCGACCTTGGCTTTCTCGGCTGCGGTCAGGTGATTGAAGGTCTGTACCTCGCCGGTCTTGGGGCTCAGCAGTACCGGCTCATGTCCCGCCTCCTGCACCGCTTTCCAGGGCTCGGTGAGCTCCACCCGCTCGATCCCCTCAGCGGCCACCAGGAACGCGATTTTCGCCATCATGAACTCCTCTCCAGTATCGGCTCACCAACCGGTACCCGAGCCCCCGATCCGCACACACCTTGAGTAGGCAGGTGACAGGTGCTGGCTGGGGCACCCGGGTGGGCCGGCCGCTCTGTGGCCGCGCACTTCATGCGATCGCCTCGCCGATGACACCGTCGAGAGCGTCCGCGAAGGCCTTCCGGTACGGCGCCGAGATGCCGCGCCCCATGCCCGCGAGAACAACCATCCGCGACCCGGGTACCGCGTCCCGGATCGCCTCGCCGTGCGGCAGCGGAAGCAACGGATCCGCGTCGCCGTGCACCACGAGCACCGGTACCTTCAGATCGCCGAAGCCGCCGTTGCGCGAGGCGTCGAACGTCATCGCGTAATGATTCGTCAGCGAGGCCTCGTAGTTCCGTGCCCGCGCCATGTCCGCGCGCACCAACTCCCGAACGGGACCCTCGTCGAAGTGCCCCGCGGCTTCGGCCTCGATCGCGCGGACGACGTACTCCTCGACGGCCGCGGGGTCGGCGAAGTCCGGCGTTCCGAGACGCGGCATGTCGGGCGACGGCGGCGGGAGGTCGTCGTCGCCGGTGGTCGTCGACACAAACGTCACCGATGCGACCCGCGACGCATAATCGAGTCCGAGCATCAACGCCGTACCGCCGGACATCGACATCCCCACGACGTGCGCGCGTTCGACGCCGAGCACGTCGAGCAAGCCGACAGCGTCCGCGGCCAGGTCGCTCATCGCGTACGTCGGTGCGCCGACCGGGTACGACGTCGACCGGCCGGTGTCGCGCTGGTCGTAGCGGATCACGAAGCGCCCGCGGCCGGCCAACTCGGCACACAGGCCGTCCTCCCACCAGAGCATGGAGGCACCGGCCCCGTGGATCAGCAGTACGGCGGGATCGTCGGGGTCGCCGTACGTCTCGGCGAACAACTCGATCTCGTTGATGCGATAAGTAGGCATGTCCTGACCGTACGAGCGCCGACGGCCGGCTGTTCGACCGACCGGGCGGACCGAAGCCGGTGCGGATCTCGCGGCGCGCGCCATCGAGCTCGCGCAACGCGCCGTCGCCGACCTCACCTAGCTGACCGTCAGCACCTTCGAAGCGGTTTGCCAGCCCTGGTGATCGGCGTCTGCCAGCCAGACCACGCGGTACGTGAACGTGCCACGAGCCGTCGGCTTGATGCTGAACGCGTACTTGCCGTTCGTCGCCAGTTTCCCGGTCGTCACGGCCACCCACGTCGTACCGGACCGCCGCTGCAGGTACGCCGTCGTACCGGCGTGCGGCGGGTTCACGTACCCGTACAACACGCTCGAGGCGCCCAGCTTGATCGAGGCCGGCACCAGATACGCCGAGATCGCCGGATGGACCTGCACGAGCACCGATGCGCTCCGGGTGCCGAGGACGCCGGCCGCGCCGTTGTAGCCCCACATGTAGTACGTCGACACCGCCGGCTTCTGCGTCGCGCGGGCAACACCGTTGGCGTCGGCGGTGAACGTGCCGACCGTCGACCACTTGGTGGCGGTCTTCGCCTTGGAGTACAACACCATCGGCACGCCGGCCATCTTCACGCCGTCGAGCCGCGTCGCGGCCGTCGTCAGCGTCACGGCGCCGGTGTACATGATCGACGTCGCGCTCGCGGCGATCATGGACTTCGAGCCGGACAGCCGGACGTCGACGCCGGGGCTGATCTTGCCGGCACTGTTCTTCACCCACACCCGGTACGCGTAGCTGGCCGAGTTCGCCAGGCCGGTGTGCGCGTAGAGGCTCGCCGTCCCGTTGTAGATCGCCGTCCCGGTGGTCGGCAACCGCGGCGGCGTCGATCCGGACGCAGCGCGGATCATGATCTGGCCGAGGGTGACGTTGGAGGGCTTCGTCCAGCGCAGCGTGGCCGCCGTGACCCCGCCGGACACGGTGAAGCTGGTCACCGGCGGGGGCGGAGCGGTCAGGTTCAGGTAGTTGCGGTCGATCGACATCGTGACGCCGCCGTTGGTCTCGCTCACGTCACCGGCGAACTGGTGCACGCGCTGGTGGTTGTTCCAGTACGTCGACGGGATGAAGCGCGTCGTACCGACCGGCGTCGAGCCCCAGTGCGCGAACCAGATGTTGTCCGGCCGCGTGTACGCCGTACTCGTGTAAGCGCTCGCGAGATCGGCACCGCCCGACGCGGCACCGACGTACGCGCCGCCGAGATACCCACGCGCATTCAGCTCCTGCGTCCAGCCGCTCAGGTACGAAAGGACGGCGGCCTTGCATGCGGCCGTCGACGTGTAGTTCTCGATGTCGCTGTAGATCGCGCTACGCGGCGCGAACCCAAGCGCCTGCGCCGCCGCGACCGCGTTGATGGCGGCGTTCTTGCCCTGGGTCAGCGCGGTCGCCGGCACCGACGACATCCTGCTTTGGTACGTCGTGCACGGCGCCTGCAGGCCGACGTCGATGAGCAGGAACTGCCACCCCTTGCTCGCGTTCGCCGCGACCCAGTCGGCGGTCAGATTCGGCTGCGCGCAGGCGCGCAGCCCGCCGCTGATGTAGATGCCGACCCCTTGGTAGGTCGGCCGCCAGGCATCCATTGCAGCCTGGGACGGCGCGGCACAGGTGTCGAAGCCGTTGCCCGCGTAGTTGCCCGTTGCCACGATCGTCGGCGGGGCCGCGGCCAGTTGCGGCACCCGCGCGGACGACGTCTTCGTCACCACCCGGCCGGTCGCGAGCAGGTCGTTCGCCGTCCGCTCGGCACCCGGCGCGTAGTACGCCGTCACCAGCACGCCGGCGTCCGCGACCACGCGCCGCAGCAAACCGTCGGCGGGCAACTGCTTGGCGGACGACCGCGCGGCGGAGGTCAGTGGCTCGAGGATGAGGCCGGCGCTACGCCCGACGAGATGCGCCGGGCAGTTGGCCTGCGACGTACTGCGGCCGAGGTACACGGCCGGGCGATCGAGCCGAACGCACGCGGACGGATCCGCGACCAGGTCGACGATCGGCCAGGCGGCCGGGACACTCACCTGGTAGCCGCGGTACGTAACGGTCTTCGTGTCGTCCGCAGCCGCAGGGCTGGCCGCGACGAGCCCGGCGACGAGTGCGAGGGCAAGCGTGAGCCCCCCAGGTCTGAACAACCTCACCATGCTCCCCAGTTCCCGGCCGGATCAGCGGCCGTCGATGGACGTGCGCCCCCAGTGAAGGCGAGTGTCCGGGCCGCTGTCGAAGAGCGTCCGGCACTCGGCGCGATGCACGGATGCTATCGGCGCAGGTGTCGGCCGGTTCAAGGCCGGTTTTGGATCGCTCGGTACATAACATGCTAGGCTCGCGTTCATGCCGAGACCGAGAACGTTCGACGAGGACCGTGCGGTGGACGCCGCGATGCGCGTGTTCTGGACGTCCGGGTACGAGGCCACCTCGACGCAGGACCTTTGCGCCGCCACCGGGCTCGGCCGGAGCAGCATCTACAACACGTTCACCAGCAAGCGCGACCTGTTCGACCGCACGCTGCGGCGGTACACCGAGCTCTTCACCGCCGATCAGCTCGCCGTGATCCAGGACGCGACGCTACCGATCCGCGAGCGGATCCGGCGCCTGCTCTGGGTCGCGGTCGAGGCGGACCCCGACCAGCCGCCGGGCTGCCTGGTCATCAACACGATCGTCGAGCTCGGCCCCAAGGATCCGGAGATCGTCGAGTTGCTCGACCGCGATCACGAGCTCAAGCTGGTCGCCTTGACGACGGCCATCCGGGCCGCGCAGGCGACCGGCGAAATCGAGCCCGAGCGGGACGCCGCCGGCCTCGCGACCTACGTCTTCACCGTGCTCGGCGGTTTGCGCGTGGCCGCCCGCCGCGGCGCATCGTCCGAGAGCCAGCGCGCCGTCGTGGAAGCCACAGTGCGCTCGATCTGAGCCAGCTTCCGCGCCGGCCGCGCTTTCCACCGCCCACATTCTGTACTGATTGATTCAATACCCAGCCCTGCACCACTCAGCCTTCACGAGAGGACCTTCATGCCTCGCGCTGTCTATCTGCTCGGCCTGGCGATCTTCGCTCAGGGCACGTCCGAGTTGATGCTCGCCGGCCTGCTGCCCGAGGTCTCGACCGATCTCGGTGTGTCGATCCCCGCCGCGGGTCTGCTGATCTCCGCGTTCGCGGTCGGCATGCTCGTCGGTGCCCCGATTCTCGCCGCGACCACACTGCGCTGGTCGCGGCGGGCGGCGATGCTGGCGTTCCTGGTGATCTTCGCCCTCACCCACGTGGCCGGCGCGCTCACCTCGTCGTACGGCGTGCTGCTCGCGACCCGGGTCGCGAGCGCGTTCGTGTACGCCGGGTTCTGGGCGGTCGCGTCGGTGACGGCGATCGAGCTCGCCGGACCGGACCGCCGCGCGAAGGCGATGAGCATCCTGGCCGGCGGGCTGACCGTGGCCACGATCGTCGGGCTGCCCGCCGGAACGCTGCTCGGTCAGCACCTCGGCTGGCGATCGGCGTTCTGGGCGGTCGCAGCGCTGTCCGCCCTCGCGATCGCGGGCGTCCTGGCGACGATCCCGGGCGGTCGCGGTCACAACGTTCCCGCCTTGCGAGCCGAAGTACGCACCATGCGGAAGCCACGGCTCTGGCTCGCGTACGCGACGACGGCGCTGTCGACCGGCGGCGTCCTGGTCATCTTCAGCTACCTCGCTCCCCTGCTCACCGAAACCACCGGTCTGGCGCAGTGGTGGGTCCCGGTCGTGCTGGCGCTGTACGGCGTCGGCGCGCTGATCGGTATCACCGTCAGCGGGCGTACCGCGGACCGGCGCCCGTTCAGCACGCTGACCGTCAGCCTGGCCGGAGTCATCGTGGCCGCGATCGTGCTCGCGCTCGCCACCAGCACACCGTGGCTCGCCGTCATCGCCATCGTTGGCATCGGCACCTTCGGCTTCGCCACCAACCCGGCGGTGAACGCCCGCGTCTTCAGCGTGGCAGGATCGGCGCCGACGCTCGCCGCGGCGTTCAACGTGTCAGCCTTCAACGTAGGCATCACGCTCGGCCCATGGCTCGGCGGACTGGCTCTGGACGCGGGCGCCGGCTATCCGGCAGTCGGCTGGATCGGTGCCGGGCTCGCGGTTCTTGCCCTCGGTAGCCTTCCGCTCGCGATCCGCGCGCGGGCCGTTCAGCCGGCGTACGAGAGGGCCACGTCGATGACCGGCGCGTAGCCCGCGCGCAGTTCCGCGGTCCAGGTCGATGGGCCGGGCAGATCCCCGTGCACGACCTGCGATCTCAGCTCGACCGGACGCCACGCTTCGAGCAGCGGGCCGACCAGGTCCATCGCCCCCGGTCGACGGCCAGTTCTTTTCCGCAGCCTGGCCCATGGTGCGGGTCGCACCGCGGTTTCCGGTGCGCCGCGATCTAGGATTCCGCGGTGACTGATCTCGACCTGTTCGGCGACCTCGACACCGGCGCGCTCTCGGAGCGGCAGCAACGCATCCTGGTGGTGATCCGGGACTGGGTGACGCGGTACGGGTACGCGCCGAGCAGCCGGCAGATCGGCGAGGCGGTCGGCCTGCGGTCGTCCTCGTCGGTCTCCAAGCACCTGGCCGCGCTGGAGGAGCGCGGCTTCCTCCGCCGCAGCCCGTCGGTCTCGCGGCCGATCGACGTCCGGATGTTCCTCCAGGAGCCGGCCGCGCGGTCCGCGAGTGACGACAACGTGCCAGTGCCGGTCGTCGGTGACATCGCAGCCGGTACGCCGATCTCGGCCGTCGAGCACGTCGACGACGTACTGCAACTCCCCCGCGGGCTGACCGGCCGCGGCACCGTGTTCGGTCTGCGGGTCCGCGGCGAGTCGATGGTCGACGCCGCGATCTGCGACGGCGACATCGTCGTGGTCCGCCAGCAGTCCGAGGCGCACTCCGGTCAGATCGTCGCGGCGATGATCGACGAGGAAGCGACGGTGAAGGTGTACCGGCGCCGCAACGGTCACGTGTACCTCGAGCCGCGCAACCCGGCGTACGAGGTGATCGACGGCGACCACGCGACGATCCTCGGCGTCGTGGTGTCGGTGCTGCGCAGCGTCTAGCGCCCCTTCACGCCGAAGAGCTGCGACACGACCGGCACCCTCGACAGCAGCAGGGCGAGTAGTGCCGAGACGGCGAAGGTGGTCGGCAGCAGGACGGCGTACTTCGTCCCGATGCCCACGTTCCACGCGACGACGAAGTAGGCGATCGCGAGGATGACCGGCTGGTGCACGATGAAGTACGGCATCGCCGCGCGGGCCAGCGTCGGCGGCACCGGGCGCTGCAGCGCGGTCGCACGCAGCCCGAAGCCGAGGACCGCGACCAGCCAGCCCCAGACGGCCAGCGTGATCAGCGGCGAGTACCACAGGTACGGCCAGGAGTAGCCCGGATTCGGCCACCACCCGTCGAGGAAGTCGATGATGCCCGTGCCCACACCGAGCACAAAGGCACCGGCGCCGAGGATCAGTCCGTACCAGGCGTCTCGGCGTACCGCGGCACGCAGTCGCACGTCCGACATCACCAGATAGCCGATCACGAAGAAGTCGAAGAAGAACACGAACTCGCCCCACCCGTGCTCCGGACCCGGCGCGGCGAGCAGCAACAGGTGAACCGGCACCAGCGGTACGGCGAGGAGCAGGATCGAACCGCGGCGCTGGAACCGATCGGCGATCCACGAGGTCCGCCCGCGCAACAGGAGGAAGATCGGCAGCCCGAGGACGGCGAACTGGATCAGGTAGACGAGGAACCACAAGTGGTAGGTGTCGCGCAGCCACAACGGCCCGTCACCGCCGACGTCGCTGAAGAACCTCCGGGCGTCGCTGACGTACGAGCCCGACGACCGGCCCTTGTGGTGCTCCTCGATGAAGAACTGCACCGGCGACAGCAGCGCGTGCGCGACGGCGAACGGCAGCACCAACCGGATCGCCCGCTCCTTGAGGAACTCACCGCTGCTCCGCCACCGCAACGCCAGCCACACCGCGCACCCGGAGATCATGAAGAAGAACGCCAAGCCCCACAGACCGAGGAACGCGATCCCGATCGAGATGCCCTCACTGGTCTGCGCGTTCTTCACATGCCAGTCACCGTCGTCGAACGGCCGCAGCGTGTGAAACACGAACACCCCGAACAACGCCCCGATCCGCAACCAGTCCAGAAACCACAGCCGTTCCCCCGGCGCCTCCACACCCATACCGCCAGCATGCTGCCTCAGCGGTCCAGACGCTCGTGCACAATCCTCAGCTGCGCCGGAGTGTTTGAGAAGGTGGACGCATGAAGCATCCTCTGTTTGCCCGGGTGTATGCCCGGGCGCGGCCGACGTTGGATCAGCAGGGGGCCGCGGAGCATCGGCGGCGGTTGCTCGCCGGAGTTGCCGGGCGAGTGGTCGAGGTCGGAGCGGGCGACGGTGGGAACTTCGCGTTCTATCCGGCGGCGGTGAGTGCTGTGATCGCGGTCGAGCCGGAGCCCTATCTGCGCAGGCAGGCCGAGGTCGCGGCGCGGTCCGCGCAGGTCGACGTCCAGGTCGTCGACGGTACGGCGGATCGGCTGCCAGTCGCGGACGGCTCGGCAGATGTGGTCGTGTTCTCGCTGGTGCTGTGCTCAGTGCCTGACCAGGACGCCGCGCTGGCCGAGGCACGGCGGGTACTGCGTTCCGGCGGCGAGCTCAGGTTCTACGAGCATGTCGCGGCCGAGCCCGGTAGCAGGCTCGCGACTGTGCAGCGGGTCGCCGACGCGACGCTCTGGCCGCTGTTCGTCGGCGGTTGTCACACGCACCGCGACACACCGGCCGCGATCACCGCGGCCGGCTTCGAGATCGAGGAGCTCGAGCACTTCCAGTTCCCGCCCGGCCGGCCGACACCGGCCGGTCCGCACGTGCTCGGGCGGGCACGCCTCAGGGCGTGAGGTCCATCGCGGCGGTACCGGACTCGAAGTTGGTCGGGACCGAGACCTGGTCGTGGACGACCAGCCAGGCGCCGTCGATCTTCCGCCAGACGCCGGTGTAGCGCAGCCAGTAGTCGATCTTCCCGCCCGGTTTCGTCGTCGCGTTCATGTGGTTGAGGCTGTAGGCGACCGCGAGCTCGCCCTCGACGAGTACGGTCAGGTCGTGGACGTCGTACTCCAGCGGTGTCTCGACGAAGGCGAAGAGGCGCTCCCAGTTGGCCATCTTGTGCTCCGCGCCGAGGTGGCGCAGCGGCGGTTCGATGTCGAAGGACACCAGGCCGGGCGCGAAGAGCGTCCGGAGGGTGGCAAGGTCACCGGTGCGGACCGCGTTCACCAGGGCGTCGACCCGCTCCCGGACCTCGACTTCGGCAACAGCTGAAAGATTCGATGTGGTCATGCTCGGTACGACGAAACGCCAGGGCGAACTGTCAGACGTCACGGTTCGCCGCGCTACGGCGTCGTACCGGTATGGACGAAAGGACCGACATGACTGAGCCCGGGCTGAGCGCGATCATGAGCGAGCGGCGGCAGCTGATCAACCTCGCCTACCGGCTGCTCGGATCGCTGGCCGACGCCGAAGACGTGGTCCAGGAGACGTACACGCGCTGGTACGCGATGACGCCGGCCGAGCAGCAGGCGATCGACAATCCGCCGGCGTGGCTGACCAGGGTGGCGAGCCGGATCTGCCTTGACCTCCTCCGGTCGGCGCGGGCGCGGCGGGAGCGGTACGTCGGCGAGTGGATCCCCGAGCCGCTGCCGGAGAGCACCGAGTGGCGGACGGGCCCGGCGGAGTCCGTCGATCCTGCTGACCGGGTCACGCTGGACGAGTCGGTGAACATGGCCTTCCTGGTCGTCCTGGACGCGATGACGCCGGCCGAGCGAGTCGCGTTCATCCTGCACGACGTGTTCCGATACCCGTTCCCGGAGGTCGCCGAGATCGTCGGTCGGACGCCCGCGGCGTGCCGCCAGCTCGCGTCGTCGGCGCGGCGGCGGATCCGCGAGGCCGACCTCCCCGCGGCGCCGTCGGCACGGCGGGCCGAGCTGGTCCGCGAGTTCAAGCAGGCCTGGGAGTCGGCCGACATCGCCAAGCTGGTGAACCTGCTCGACCCGGCCGTCACCGCGGTCGCCGACGGCGGCGGCATCGTCCCCGCGTCCCTCGAGCCGGTCAGCGGCAACGCCGAGGTGGCGGAGTACTTCACGAACCTGCCGGTGTTCAGCCTCGGCCGGACGATTTTCGAACGCACCGTCAACGGTCAGCCCGGCCTGGTCATTCAGTACGAAGGTGTCACCGAAACCGTGATCGCCTTCGACGTCAACGCCGACCGGATCACCAACATCTGGGCGATCAGGAACCCCGAGAAGCTCCACCCCTGGAGCTGACTCCGGCAGCGTCCCGGCGGCGTGGTCGGCGCTCGGCCGTACAGTTGGCTCGTGACGGCCGGACAGGCGGACGCACAGTCCGACCAGCCTCCTGGGACCCACCGGATGTGGCCGCTGTACGCCGCCGGGTTCACGACGGCGTTTGGTGCGCACGCTGTGGCGGCGAACCTCGGTGGTTCCTCCTCCGACGCCGTCACCTCACTGCTCGGCCTCGGTGTCCTGCTCGCCCTGTACGACGGAGCGGAAGTAGTCCTGAAGCCGGTCTTCGGGACGATCGCGGACCGCATCGGTGCCCGCCGGATGTTGCTCTTCGGCCTCTGCGGATTCGCCATCGCCTCCGGGCTCTACGTGCTCGTGGACCGGACCGGCTGGCTGTGGGCCGCCCGCGTCGGACAGGGTGCGGCGGCCTCGGCCTTCTCCCCCGCGGCCTCGGCGCTCGTGGCGCGATTGAATCCGGCAGCCAGGCACGGACGCGCGTTCGGCTCGTACGGGTTCTTCAAGAGCCTCGGTTACACGGCCGGTCCGCTGCTCGGCGGAGTCCTCGTGTGGCTCGGTGGGCTCCGGCTGCTGTTCGCGACGATGACGGGTCTCGCCGCGGCCGTCGCGCTCTGGGCGCTGCTCGTCGTACCCGCTGTGCCGCCGCTGCCGCGCACGCGGCAGACCGTCCTGGGCCTCGTCCGTCGGCTCCGAGCCCCGGGATTCCTTCGTCCGACCGCGGCTTTGGCGGCCGCAACGGCTGCGCTCAGCGTCGGTGTCGGGTTCTTGCCGGTCACCGGCGCCTCGGACGGACTCGGCACCGTCGCCACCGGCGCCGCCGTGTCGTTGCTTGCCGCCACCGCTGCAGTGGTGCAGCCGCTCATCGGACGCGCCCTCGACGCCGGCACAGTGACGACGCGGACCGGGATCGCGATCGGACTGCTGCTGGCGGCGGCAGGCTTCGTGTGCACCGCGCTGTCCGGCGTGGTGGTCCTGCTGGGCGCGGCGGCGCTGATCGGGGTGGGCACGGGGATGATCACGCCGCTCGGGTTCGCTGCGCTGACCGCGAGCGCGCCGCCGGAGCGACTCGGTCAGACGATGGGCGCCGCCGAGGTCGGCCGCGAACTCGGTGACGCCGGTGGTCCCCTGCTCGTCGGCTCGGTCGCGACGGTCGCCGTTCTCGAGACCGGCTACCTCGCGCTCGCCGTACTCCTGCTGCTCGGTCTGCTCATCCTTCCCACGACGCGAAGCTGAACAGTCTCCGGCCCGTGGCCAGACAGAAATGAGGCGGGGATCTCGTACTGCAGGTGCCACGATCGCCGATCCACGGCGTTAACACTGGTCAGAACCCGGGTCCGACCCTGATCGAACGATCTGTAACCTCACGGTGACAGAGAGGCAGGAACTTCCGGGGTCGATGGATAGTTGTCCATCAGGAGCTCAGACACAACAGAGGAGAGACATGGCACGGCGCGTCGAACAGAAGGCTGCGGCTCGCGAGCGGATCGCGGCGCAGCTGGCCGCCCAGCAGCGGGCGGAGCGACGACGGCGCCTGCTCCTCGCGGTCGGCGCGGTCGTTCTTGTCGTGGTGATCGTCGGCGGCCTGGTCACGATCCGCCTCGTCGGCGGCGGCAAGAAGACCGCGACCGGCGCCTCCGGCACGGCCGACGCCGGCCTGATCACCGCACTCTCCTCGATCCCGGACTCGACCTTCGCGGCTGTCGGCACCGATGAGGTGAAAGCCGCCCCGGTCGCGATCACCGGCGCTCCGCCGCTCACCGCCGACGGCAAGCCCAAGGTGCTGTACATCGGCGCCGAGTTCTGCCCGTACTGCGCCGCCGAGCGCTGGCCGGTGACCGTGGCGCTGTCCCGGTTCGGGAAGTTCAGCAACCTCGGCACCACGCACTCCGCCTCCGAAGACGTCTTCCCGAACACTGCGACGCTGTCCTTCCACGGCGCGTCGTACACGAGTCAGTACCTCGCGTTCACCGGCGTCGAGACGACCACCAACGAGGTCGAGGGGAACGGCTACAAGCCGCTCGACACCCCGACGCCCGAGGACCAGAAGACGTTCGACACCTACAACAAGCCGCCGTACGTCGAGAGCGACGGCTCGATCCCGTTCATCGACCTGGGCGGCAAGTACGTCGGCTCCGGCGCGACGTACAGCCCGGAGCTGCTGGCCGGCAAGACGCAGGCCGAGATCGCCGACGCGCTCAAGGACCCGTCGAACCCGATCGCGAAGGCCGTCGATGCGTCGGCGAACGTCTACACCGCCGCCATCTGCAAGCTGACGAACAACCAGCCCGCGAACGTCTGCTCCACCGACACGATCACCGCCGCGGCCGCCAAGCTCGGCGCCGCGAAGGGCTGACCGGTGTCCACCACAATGCACCAGCCGGCCAGAACGTCGCTCGGCGTCATCCCGTGGGCGACGCTGGCCGTCTCGGTGGCCGGTCTCCTGGTGGCGGCGTACCTCACCTACGAGCACTTCACCGCCGGTTCGACGCTGGCCTGCCCGGACACCGGCGTGGTGAACTGCGCCAAGGTCACCAGCAGCCAGTACTCGGAGCTGTTCGGGATCCCGGTCGCGCTGCTCGGCCTGGCGTTCTTCGTCGGCATGACCGCGCTGTCGGTACCGCCGATGTGGCGTACGGCGTCACCGTGGCCGGCCCGCCTGCGGCTCGTCGGCGTCCTGACCGGCGTCGTGTTCGTGTGCTACCTGATTTGGGCCGAGCTGTTCCGGATCAACGCGATCTGCCTGTGGTGCACGGTGGTGCACGCCTTGACGTTGGTGCTGTTCGCGCTGGTGATCATCCGCGCGGCGCTGGTTCCGCCTACGTCATGAAATAAGCCCGCAGCGGGTACTTGGGCTGCATGCGATGGCTGCGACTGCGGGCTCTGCTCCTGGCGAACCTGGCTCTGTTCTTCGGTTTCCTGATCGGGCTGGCGTTCGTGGGCCACGCGCAGGAGAACTCCGAGCTGACCGACCACGGTCAGCCCGCGCAGAGCTTCGGCCAGTACGTCTCGTCCGCCTCGTTCGGCGAGGCCGTGTTCGAGAACTGGGAATCCGAGTTCCTGCAGATGTTCATGTACATCCTGCTGACCGCGTACCTGGTGCAGAAGGGCTCCGCGGAATCGCGCCCGCTCGACGACCCGGCGCCGCAGGACGAGGACCCCCGCGACCACCGCGACGACCCGAAGGCTCCGTGGCCGGTCCGGCACGGGTCCGAGCTGATCCTGAAGCTGTACGAGAACTCGCTTGCGATCGCCTTCGGCGTCGTCTTCCTGCTCTCGTTGTGGTTGCATGCGGCAACAGGTGCGGCGGCGTACAGCGAGGAGCAACAGCAGCACGGCGGCGCCCCGGCCGGCATCTGGGCCTACCTGGGCACCAGTCAGTTCTGGTACGAGTCGCTGCAGAACTGGCAGAGCGAGTTCCTCGCGGTCGCCGCGATCATCGGTGGGTCGATCTACCTGCGGCAGCGACGGTCCGCGCAGTCCAAGCCGGTGCACGCCCCGCACGACGAGACAGGTGGTGGCTGATGGTCAAGTACCCGGGAGCCGAGCAGTGGGTGCCGCGTACCGGCGGGATGAAGAGGGTCCGCGCCGTGATCGGCGAATGCCGTGGCTGTGACCTGTGGGAAGACGCCGAGCGGGCCGTGCCCGGCGAGGGGCCGGTGCGCGCCCGGATGATGCTGGTCGGCGAGACGCCCGGCGACAACGAGGACAAGGAAGGCCATGTCTTCGTCGGTCCGGCCGGGCGGCTGCTCGACAAGGCGCTCGTCGAGGCCGGAATCGACCGGTCGAAAGTCTACCTCACGAACGCGGTGAAGCACTTCCGCTTCGAGCGGCAGGGCAAGAGGCGGATCCACAAGACACCGTCCGCGAGCCAGATCACCGCCTGCCGGCCGTGGCTGCGACGCGAACTGGAAATCGTGAAGCCGGCACTGGTTGTGGTGATGGGATCGGTTGCGGCGAGAGCGCTGCTCGGATCGTCCTTCCGCGTCGGTCAGGACCGCGGCAAACCCGTGGAACTGCCGGACGGACGGCCGGCGGTCGCGACGGTGCACCCCTCGGCCGTCGTCCGGTCCGACGAGTTCCGCCGCGACTTCGGCCGCTTCGTGGACGACCTCAAGGTCGCGGTCGAGCTACTGGGCTGACCACCGCCACTCGCGGACCTCCGGCATGTCCTCGCCGTGCTTCGTCACGTACGCGCGGTGCCGGGTCCGCTGATCGACGAAGTACTGTCGCGCCGACGCCGCCCGCGACCGCAGCGACGGCACCCGGTCGATGACGTCCATCGCCAGGTGGTACCGGTCGAGGTTGTTGCGTACGACCATGTCGAACGGCGTGGTCGTCGTACCCTCCTCGATGTACCCGCGGACGTGCAGGTTGTCGTGGCCGTGCCGCCGGTACGTGAGCCGATGGATCAGCCACGGGTAGCCGTGGTACGCGAAGATGATCGGCTTGTCGACGGTGAACAACGCGTCGAAGTCGGCGTCGACCAGGCCGTGCGGATGCTCGGTGGCGTCCTGCAGCCGCATCAGGTCGACAACGTTCACGACCCGGATCCGCAGGTCCGGGACGTGCTCGCGGAGCAGATCGACCGCGGCGAGCGTCTCCATCGTCGGCACGTCACCCGCGCACGCCATCACGACATCCGGATCGCCCTCGTCGTTGCTGGCGAAATCCCAGACGCCGACACCGCGCGCACAGTGCACCGCGGCCTGGTCCCAGTCCAGCCAGTTCGGCTGCGGTTGCTTGCCGGCGACAACGACGTTGATGTAGTTCCGGGTCTGCAGGCAGTGGTCCATCGTGGACAGCAGCGTGTTGGTGTCCGGCGGCAGGTAGACGCGGACGACCTCGGCCTTCTTGTTCACCACGTGGTCGATGAAGCCCGGATCCTGGTGCGAGAACCCGTTGTGGTCCTGCCGCCAGACGTGTGACGTCAGCAGGTAGTTCAGCGACGGGATCCGCCGCCGCCATTCCAGTTCGTTGATCGTCTTCAGCCACTTCGCGTGCTGGTTCACCATCGAGTCGACGATGTGCACGAACGCCTCGTACGACGAGAACAGGCCGTGCCGCCCGGTCAGCAGGTACCCCTCGAGCCAGCCCTGGCAGGTGTGCTCGCTGAGGATCTCCAGCACCCGGCCGTCCGGCGAGAGGTGCTGGTCGGTGTCCCATCGCTCCCCGAGCCACAGCTTGTCCGTCACTTCGTAGACCGCGCCGAGCCGGTTCGACTCGGTCTCGTCCGGGCCGAACAGCCGCAGGTTGTTCGGGTTCAGCCGGAACGCGTCGCGCAGGAAGGCGCCGAACACTCGCGTCGCCTCGCCGTCCTCAGCGCCCGGGGTCTTGACCGGTACGGCGTACTCCTCGACCGGTGGCAGCTCGAGGTCCCGGCTCAGCAGGCCGCCGTTCGCGTGCGGGCTGGAGCCCATCCGGAGCCGCTCCCCCGGCGCGAGCTCGAGCAGCGACGCGACCGGGCGGCCCTGGTCGTCGAACAGCTCCTCGGGCCGGTAGCTGCGCAGCCAGTCCTCCAGCTGACGCCGATGCTCCTCGTTGGTGCGGACGCCGGACAGCGGCACCTGATGCGACCGCCAGGTGTCCTCGACCTGCTCGCCGTCCACTGTCCGCGGCCCGGTCCAGCCCTTCGGCGTGCGCAGGACGATCATCGGCCACGCGGGTCGCGACGTCCGGGCGCCGGAGCGGGCTTCGCGCTGGATCTCGTCGATCCGGTCCACACACACGTCCAGCGTCGCCGCGAGCGCCTGGTGGACCGCGGCCGGCTCGGAGCCGGCGACCAGATAGGGCTCGTAACCGTAGCCGCGCATCAGCGCGGTGAGTTCCTCGTCACCGATCCGGGCGAGCACCGTCGGGTTGGCGATCTTGTAGCCGTTCAGGTGCAGGATCGGCAGCACCGCGCCGTCCCGGGCCGGGTCGAGGAACTTGTTCGAGTGCCAGGACGCCGCGAGCGGGCCGGTCTCGGCCTCGCCGTCGCCGACCACGCACGCCACGAGCAGCTCCGGGTTGTCGGCGGCCGCGCCGTACGCGTGACTGAGCGAGTAGCCCAGCTCACCGCCCTCGTTGATCGAACCCGGCACGTCGGCCGCAACGTGACTCGGGACGCCGCCGGGGAACGAGAACTGCTTGAACAGCCGCGCCATCCCGGCCTCGTCCCGGGTGGTGTTCGGGTACGCCGCCGTCCAGCTGCCCTCCAGCCAGGTGTTGGCCACCAGTGCCGGACCGCCGTGCCCAGGGCCGGTCACGAACAGCATCTCCCGCTCACGCTGCCGGATCAGGCGGTTCAGGTGGGCGTAGACCAGGTTCAGTCCGGGCGTCGTACCCCAGTGGCCGAGCAGCCGCGGCTTCAGATGCTCGGGCCGCAGCGGCTCCCGCAGCAGCGGATTGGCGAGCAAGTAGATCTGTCCGACCGACAGGTAGTTGGCCGCGCGCCAGTAGGCGTCGATGCCCGCCAGCTCGTCGTCACTCAGTGCCTTGCTCAGGCCCTTGCTCAGGCCCTTGCTCAGGGCCTTGGCCTCGATCTGCTCCACAGTCACCCCTCGGGTTCGCCGAATTTCTTCGTGCGCCCGCACTGGTACCCGGTGCCGGTCTGCAGCATTCTGGAGAGTGCGAGTAGCATGGTATCTCGATCGCGCAGACAGGAGCGGTGCATTCTGAACCGCCTTCCTGGGGGAGCCTCTGGACGGTCCCCTGCTCGGCCTTCCGGACGACGGTGAGATGGCTCGTCGGTGGGTCGGTCCTCGCGCGGTCGGGTATGCAGCCACGGCCCGGTCGTGGCACGACACAGGAGGAAATGTTGGCCCGACGAGGTCAGCGCCAGCCCGGCGCTACCCGTTCCGCTCCCCGTCGGCGGCGCCGCGTCCGCGACGGCGAGTCCGACGGTCTGATCCAGGTCCTCGCGCAGGCCGTTCGTGAGGTCGAGTCAGCGGTCACCCGCGGGGCCGTGAAGCCGTCGACCCGGACGAAGTTCCAGGTCGTGGCGTTGCTGGTCCGCGAGGAGCGGGCCCGGGTGAACGGCGACGAGTCCGCCACCGAGGCGTACCGGACCGAGCAGCTGCGGCGGCTCGACGGTATCGCGACGATCCTGGCCAAGACGGCCGCGATGGAGCCGTCGCTGCTCGGCCTGCTGGCCGAGGACGCCGTGATCTCCGAGGCCGCCGCCGCGCTGAAGCGGCAGATGCTCGAGGACGCCGGGATGGAGGTGCCCGACGAGCCGGAGCCGGCCCCGCAGGCCGAGACCGCGGAGACCCAAAGCCGGCGGGTGGTGCCGCAGGCGGTGATCCAGCGCAAACTGGCCAACCCGTTCCTCGCCCCGGACTTCTCCCACGTCCCGGCCCGGCAGCCGCGCGCCAGCCGGCTGGCCGGCTGGGAGCTGATCGGTCCGCTGCTGCGCTCGTTCGAGAGCGCCGGCGCGACCGCCTCGATGAACCTGCCCGACCCGACCTCGCTGCGGCTCACCGGCGGGATCGAGGCACTCCGGCACCGCGGCCTCGAGCTGATGCCGCACCAGGCCCGGCTGATCGCCGCCGCCGCGGCCGGCCACCGGACCTTCCTGCTGGCCGACGAGCCCGGCCTCGGCAAGACCGCCCAGGCGCTGCTCGCCGCCCAGGCCGCCGACGCCTACCCGCTGCTGGCCGTCGTGCCGAACGTCGTCAAGACGAACTGGGCGCGCGAGGCCGGCCTCTGGACACCCCGCCGTACGCCGACCGTCATCCACGGTGACGGCGATTCGATCGACGGGTTCGCGGACATTGTCGTGGTCAACTACGAGGTGCTCGACCGGCACGTCGGCTGGCTCGGCGACCTCGGCTTCCGCGGCATGGTCGTCGACGAGGCGCACTTCATCAAGAACAAGAAGTCGCAGCGCTCGCGGAACGTGCTCGAGCTGTCCGAGCGGATCCGGACCCTGACCGCACGCCCGCTGCTGATGGCGCTCACCGGGACGCCGCTGATCAACTCGATCGAGGACTTCACCGCGATCTGGGAGTTCCTCGGCTGGATCGACGAGAAGGCGCCGCGGGCCGAACTGATGGAGAAGCTCGACGAGACCGGTCTGACGCCGGCCGACCCGGGGTTCTCGGTGGCCGCGCGGGCCAGCGTCATCGACATGGGCATCGTCCGCCGTCGCAAGGTCGACGTGGCCGCGGACATCCCGGCCCGCCGGATCGCCGACCTGCCGGTGGAGCTGGACGGTGCCGTCGGCCGCTCGATCCGCGACGCCGAGCGCGAGCTCGCCGACCGGCTGGTCGAGCGGTACCGGACCGCGCTGGAAACCCGCCGGCTCGGCATCGTCGTGGACGGCATCGACCACGACCTGGTCCGCCAGGTGGCCGGCTGGGAGCGCGCCGAGATGGCGAACAAGAAGACCGGCGACAACGTCTTCAGCCTGTTCCGCCGGATCGGCCAGGCCAAGGCCGGGCTGGCCGCCGACTACGCGGCCCAGCTCGCTCAGAACGTCGGCAAGGTGGTCTTCTTCGCCCGCCACATCGAGGTGATGGACACCGCCGAGGAGCTGTTCGCCGAGCGCGGCATCCGGTTCTCCTCGATCCGCGGCGACCAAACCCCCCGGATCCGGCAGAAGAACATCGATGCCTTCGTCAACGACCCGGACGTGTCGATCGCGGTCTGTTCGCTTCTCACCGCCGGCGTCGGCCTGAACCTGCAGGTCTCGTCGAACGTCGTGCTCGCCGAGCTGTCCTGGACGAACGCCGAGCAGACCCAGGCGATCGACCGGGTGCACCGGATCGGCCAGGACGAGCCGGTCACGGCCTGGCGGATCATCGCGGCACAGACCATCGACACCCGGGTCGCGGACCTGATCGACGCCAAGGCCGGCCTGGCCGCGACGGCGCTCGACGGCTCCGACGAAGAGGTCGGCTCGTCGGCCGACTTCCAACTCGAGGCCCTGGTGGCGTTGCTCACCCGGGCGCTCGAAGCTGCCGCCTGATCAGCTCGTCAGCTCGCCCACCGGCAACTCGGCACCCACGGTGTTGGTTGCCGGTGCGAGCGGGCACGTCCAGTCCGGGCTGTACGCGCAGGACGGGTTGTACGCGAAGTTCAGGTCGACGATCAGTCGGCCTGCCCCCAGGTCGCCGCCGAGGTCGGCACCCTTGACCGTGTCGATCAGATAGCGGCCGCCGCCGTACGTCGACTTGCCGGCGAGCGCGTCCTTCACCGGGACGAAGAGCCCGCCGCCGTACGACTCGAGCCACCAGACGTCCAGGTCGCCGATCGGCAGGTGCAGCACGCCGACGAACGAGAACGGGATCAGGCCGTCGTTCGTCGACTGGAACTCCCAGCCGGATCGTTCCACGCCGGTGTCGATCGTCGCCTCGAACCGGAACTCCGGACGGTACTCCCCCACGGGCGCCCCGCCGTACTGGGCGCGATCCGCCGCCGGGACCGGCGACGCCGGGTGGTGGGCGAGCAGGTCGTTGCGCCCCGCCTGCCAGCGGGCGTGCGCCGCCGCCGGGTCGGCTTCGGCGCGAACGGCCGCGTAGAGCGCGAAGACCTGCCGGCGCCAGTCGGCGACGGCGAGTGCGGGTGCCGCGAAAGTCACAGGTTCTCCCTGTCAGTTCTTGAGTGCGTCGGCGGATTTCGCCCAGTTGGAGTGCAGGCGGTCAAGGTACGACTGCGCCTGCGGACCGGCCTTGCGGCCGCGCGCGAAGATCCGCATGTTGCCGCCGCCGGCGTTGTAGCCCAAGGCAAGCAACTCGTCCTTGGTGTAGAGCTCGGCCCGGTTCGCGGGGAGTCGTTTCGCCAGGTCGTGCAGGTGCCACGCGGCCGCCTGGATCGCCAGCGCGGGGTCGTCGGGCAGCTCTTCCCACCGGCGCTTGGCGAACGGGCGGCCGCGCTTGGTCTGGTCGAACGCCGGCTTGTGCATGTTGGCGATTCCGAACGCCGGATCCGAGTCGACCTCGGCCCATTGCCGCTCGAACTTCGGGTCGTGCGGCTTGTAGGACTCGTTGTACAGGATTGCCATCAGCAACTGCGGATTGACACCCGCCTGCTTCGCGTACCGCCGGACGTCGGCGGCGAAGTGCGCCGGGTCGTAGTCGTCGTACCAGGGCTTCTTGGTCGTCGAACCGGGACTGGGGCTGGCCGATGTGCTGACTGTCGGCTGCGGCGTGGTTACCGAACTCGCGGGAGCCTGGCCGCTGTCGTCGTCGGTGCAGGCCGCCCAGGCGCCCGCCACGAAAACGCCGACCGCGACCCACGCCCACCGCTTCGCCACCTGCACTCCTCAAACCTATCCATCCGACGAAACCGGCCTGTCCGCCGAACGCAATTTGTGCGGAAATCGGAACGGATCAGCCCCGATTCGGGCATAAGACCCGCATGATGTGCAGCGCGGCCCGGTGTCGGGCGCACGCGCCCGATCAGGAGACAATATGCCCATGACCGACCGGATGAACGACGCCACCGCGTCGGCCTTCGCCCGCCTCGCCCTCGAACTGCACGACGCTCCTGGCGTGGAGGAAACCGTCGATGCCGTGGTCCAGTTCGCCCTGCAGGCGCTGAACTGCACGTACGCCGGCGTGGCGTTCGCGACGCGTGGCGCGCGCGCCGAGGTGGCCGCGGTGACCGATCCGGTCGTTGCCGAAATCTTCGAGGTGCAGATCGGGACTCAGGTCGGTCCGCTGGTCGAGGCGCTGAAGGACCGGGAGCCGATCCTGATCCGCGACACCTCCACCGACGATCGCTGGCCTGCGTGGGCCGAGAAGGTCGCGAGCCTCGGCGTGCGCAGCGTCCTCGACGTGCCGCTCACCACCGGTCCGGCGACCCGCCGGTCGGTCGGCGTGCTCGGGCTGTACAGCCCGGAGCCGGACGCCTTCGGGCCCGACGACGCGGCGATCGCGCACATCCTCGCCCGGCACGCCTCGGTCGCGCTCGCGTCCGCGCGGCACGAGGAGTCCCTGTCGCAGGCGATCGACGCACGCAAGCTCGTCGGTCAGGCGATGGGCATCCTGATGGAGCGGTTCGACATCGACGCGGATCGCGCGTTCGCCGTCCTGAAGCGGTACTCGCAGGACACCAACACCAAGCTGCGGGACGTCGCTCAGCAGCTCATCGACACGCGGAAGCTGCCGTAGACCTTCAGCTCGCCAGGGTCGTGCTCGGTAGTTCGCCGTACAGCTCGCGGTAGGCCGCGGTCATCCGGCCGTGGTGGTGGAAGCCCCAGCGGGCCGCGACCGCCGCGACGGTGCGCTCGGTCGGGTCGGCGGCCAACAGGTCCGCGCGTACCTGGTCCAGCCGTAGGTGGCGGAGATGGCCGAGCGGCGTCGTACCCACGTGGCGCTGGAAGGCGATCTGGAGCGCGCGCACCGTGACCCCCGCCGCGGCCGCGATGTCGGCGATCGTGATGGCCTGGTCGAGGTTGGACTCCATGAACGCGAGTGCCCGGTGGAGCGTGGCCGGACGTCCGTCGCGGCTGTCCGTGATCGCCTCACGCGGGCCGAGGTCGCTCGTGTTCGGGAACGCGGCGAGCACGCTCGAGGCGAGCAGCTGTGAGATCGACGCGAGCACCAGCGGCGAGGCCTGAACCTCGGGGTTGGTCAGGACGTCGCGCAGGTACGCGATCGTCCTGGACAGCTGCTGCGCGGCGTGCCGCGAGCGGGAGCGGTGCGAGAGCAGTCGAACCGGCGTGTTGTCCTTCCGGCCGACACCCGCGGCGCGTGTCAGCAGCGCCGGATCGAACAAGGTGATCCCGTACGACGCCTGCACGATCGTGCCGGTGTACGGACGGTCCGGCGGCGCGAGCGAGAACAGATCCCCCGGCCGGAAGTCCTCCTCCCGGCCGTCCGTGGCGTGATCCGCGATACCGCCCGAGAAGACCTCGCACAGGCAGATCTTGCCGAGCGGATCCACCGCGTAGCTCATCTCGAAACCGATCTCGATCCGATCCACGGTGATCGAGTCCGCCGCCGACCGGGTGATCCGCGTCCGCACGTCGGCCGCGCTCCCGCCGATCTGCATCTTCGTGTAGGCCCGGTTCAGAAACTCCTCGGTTCTCGCCAGATCCCGGCTCTCGAACACCAGTGCCTCCATCCCCCCATCCTGCCCATGTTCGTCAATCATTGGCGACACCACCGTTGTGGAGAACGCTCTCCAACCGACTATCGGGCGCCGCCGGCCGGCGCGCTGCGGGAAAGCGCTTGCTACGGTGGGTCGGTGATCAATGAGCTGAACCATGTCGGCGGCCGGGTGCAGGATCTCGAGGCGAGTCTGGCGTTCTACGGCGGGCTCGGGGCGGAGGTGGTCGACCGGCTGTTCATGCCCGGTGCACGCGTCAACCGGGTTCACATCCAGCTCGCGTCCAGCCTCGTCGAACTCCTGTACCACGAGGAACCCGACCCACAGGCGTCGTACGGACTGAACCACATCCGCTTCATGACCGACGACCTCGACGGCGACTACGCGCGACTGATGGCGCTCGGGTACGCCGAGATCTCGTCGCCGCGGGTGGCGGGCAGCGGCCAAGGCCGGCTCGCGTTCCTGTCCGACCCGAACGGTGTCCGCGTCGAACTCCTGCAGCGCTCCGAAGAGTTCCGCATCGCGCCGATCACTCACGGTCCGGTCCAGGAATTCACCCACATCGGCATCGCGGCCCCCGACTTCGCCGCCGCCGTCGAGTTCTACGGCACCCACCTGGGCATGACCCGGGTAGCCGAAGACACCTTCCGCCTGGGTCCCGACACCCTCAAACTCATCCCCCCACCCGCCACCCCCATCGCCCACCTGGACCTTCACCACGCCCACCCCCACGCCCTCCACCACAGACCCCGACAACCTCCCCATCCACTTCCACCCCACCGCGTAGCTGGCGGGCTTTGTCACGGCTGCCCCGCTGCAGAGCCTGTTGCAAATTGGATCTGGGTGTTTCCGTCCGCACCAAAACGCAGTGATTTTTCCAGCGATTGCGGCTGGTTTACTCCACCTGAGCCGCAGATTCGAGCCATATCGCCGCTCTATCCCCCACCAAGCTCGACCGGGCGTTGATTCTGCAACAGGCTCTGCAACCCGCCAGCTACCGAACAACCCGCCGGGCACCGCACGTGCGTGGGGCCTCGCAGCCGGCCCGCCCAAACCTCGACGGCTGAGGCCCGGCGGCGTCCGACCACACCTCCGCCGGCAGCTACCGACCCGCACCTGGTCAGTACACCCGGGGAATCCCTTGAGGCCGCTTCCCAGCCACCCCGCGTCGTCCCGCTGGCGGGTTACGTCACCGCTGCCCGTCTACAACCCGCCGGCGGGGCAACGACCCGCCACCGGCATGCCGGCTGGTGATGATGGTCTGGCCGCCGCGCGAGGAGAACGAGTGGGCCCAGGCGATCCCCGCCGCGAGGGGTGTTGTTCGACTCGGCGGCGCGGATCGCCCGGGCGATGTGACCGGCGTCACAGATGGTCGGATGTCGAGTGAGCCGACACCCGCACGACGCTCAGGCACAGGCAGCACACACCATCGACCGCAAGGAGCACCAAGATGCGTTCCCTGATCACCACCGCGTTCATCTCTCTCGACGGTGTCGTGGAGGGTCCCGGCGGCGAGCCGGGCTACCGGAACACGGGCTGGACGTTCAAGGACATCACGTTCGACGAGTCGGCGTACGCGCTCAAGGGCGAGGAGCAGGACGAGGCGACCGCGTTGATGATGGGACGGGTCAGCTACCAGGCGTTCTCGCCGGTCTGGCCGGGCATGACGGAGGAGTTCGCGGGCTACAACGCGATGCCGAAGTACGTCGTGTCGACCACGCTGCAGGACGGCGACCTGGTCGGCAACTGGGGAGAGATCACGATCCTGCGTTCGCTCGACGACGTCGCCGCGCTGAAGCAGACCGAGGGCGGCCCGATCATCGTGCACGGCAGCGCCACGCTGAACCGGAACCTGTCCGACGCGGGCCTCATCGACCAGTACAACCTGCTCGTGTTCCCGGTCCTGCTCGGCGCGGGCAAGCGCCTGTTCAGCGACGCCGACCGCGACAAGACCAGCCTCGAACTGATCGACAGCGAGTCCTACAAGAACGGCATCCAAAAGCTGGTGTACGCCGTCAAGCACTGACCGCTACCGTTCGGCCCCATGGGTGTACTGAGGAGCTACGAGGATGCCGACTACTCTCCGGAGGACGGCGTCCTCGTGGTGCGGGACGTCGTCAGGCTGCCGGAGACCGCGGTCAGGCAGCTCGAGCGGATGCAGGCGACCAGGCGGTTCACTGCGCTTGCGGAACGCACACCGGCATCGGAGGACGAGGTCCTCAGCACGCTTGGGTACGCCGAGGACGCCGGGCTGCTCGCGGTACGGCGCCTCAGTACGGGAACTGTGTCGTTGGAGCTGCGGTGATGAGTATCGAGGTACGGCCGGCGAACGTGTTCGAGGATGTGCGGCAGGTGATCGGACCGAAGTCGCCGACGGCCAACGTGTGTTTTTGCCTGAGCTACCGGATTCCGTCGAAGCTGAACAACGAGCTCCGCGGGCCGGCGCGGGCCGAGTTCGTGCAGAGGTTGTGCCGGGCGACGCCGGCGCCGGGGGTGCTCGCGTACGACGGGGACACGCCGGTGGGATGGGCAGCGATCGCGCCACGGGCGGAGACGACGTTCGCGCGGAACCGGAAGATCCCGCACGTCGACGATCTGCCGGTGTGGTCGTTGTGGTGTGTCCGCGTCCGTCCGGGGTATCGCGGGAAGGGGATCTCGCACGCCCTGATCCGTGGTGCGGTGCACTTCGCCGGGGAGAACGGCGCGCCGGTCGTCGAGGCGTACCCGCTCGACAACGGCGCCGCGAAGGTCGACCTGACGATGGCGTACGCCGGTCTGCGCAAGAACTTCGAGCGCGCCGGGTTCACGAAGGTCGCCGCCACCACGTCGACGCTGGCCGGTCATCCTCGCATCCTGATGCGCCGCGACCTCCGCTGACCCGGCCCGGGCTCGCCTCACCCGGGCACCACGCAAGGCATCAGATGACAGCGATCCGGTGCTCGGCCGCATCCAGCAGGGCCTCGACCCGGCGATAGGTCTCGGTGCTGTACGCGCCGATGCTCCGCTCGGAGGTCAAGGCGTCACGCATCGCCTCCAGATACCGGTGCTGCAGGACTTCCAGTTGTTCGCGCGTGTCCGCCTTCACCGCACGTTGCTGCTGGCTCGCGGACACCAGTCGCGGCACGATCCGCTCCTTCAGCGTCTTGATCACGGCCGCATCGAGCGGTTCGCCCTCGACGGTCTGTTCCTCGAGCGGTCCGACCGCGTCGATCGCGGCTTCGCCGATCTGCCGTAGCAGCGCCTGCACCGAGTCGCGCTTCTCCTCGGCGCTGACCGTCCGGAACCGCATCCGCGCGATCACCGCGGGCAGCGTCAGACCGAACACCACCAGCGTGATCAGCGCGACCACGAACGCGGCCAGGACGACGGTCGCACGATGCGGCGTACCGACCGGGATCGTCTGCGCGGCCGCGACGGTCACGACGCCGCGCATCCCGGCCCAGCCGAGGACGAGCAGACCGCGCCCCGTGATCGGCTCGCGCTCCTCGAACGCCGCGTCCGCGCGACCGCGGGCGAGCCGCCGCCGGGCCCAGGCGATCCGGTTCTCCTCGCGCTCGCCGGACGGCTCCAGCGAGTCCAAATGCTCCTCGAACTGGTCGAGCTGAGCGCGGCGTGCCTCGGTCGCATCACGACCGTAGCGACTTTGCAACGCGGGCCACGCCAGCCCGAGAAACCGCAGGACGATCAGCAGGGCGACCACCAGCCCGACCAGCGCGGCGATCTCGCCGATCGTCGTCTCCGCGCGGGCATCGTCGACCAGCTCGGGCAGCTCGTAGCCCATCGCGATGAAGACGGCGCTCTCGAGGATGAAGCTGATCGTCGTCCACGTGGTGGCCTGTGCCTGCCGGTCCCGCGCGCTGAACCGACGGCTGCCGAGCGCCCCGGTCAGCAGCCCTGCGACCACGACCGCGAGGAAGCCGGACGCCCCCACCTCTTCGGCCGGGAAGTAGGCCAGAAACGGTACGGCGAACGAGATCGTGGTGTTCAGCACCGGATCGTCCAGCCGCTGCCGCAGTACGACGGTGACCGCGCCGACCAGCAACCCGATCAGAACCGCCCCCACGACCGCCCAGGCGAAGTCGACAATCGTGCGAGTAGGACTGAAGTGCGTGGTGACCGCCAGCGCCGCCACCGCGGACCGCAGCAACACCAGAGCGGAGGCGTCGTTGACGAGACTCTCGCCCTCGAGCACGGTCATCAGGCGCGGCGGCAGCCCGACGCGATGCCCGATCGCGGACGCCGCAACGGCATCGGTCGGACTCACCACAGCACCCAGCGCGGTGGCCAGCGCGAACGGGATGCTCGGGAACAGCGCGTGCACCAGCGCACCGATCGCCAGCGCCGACACGATCACCATCACGACCGACAGCCAGGCGATCAGCCCGAAGTTCCGCCGTACGTCGCGCACCGGCAGCTGCACCGCCGACGAGTACAGCAGCGGCGGGAGGACGCCCGCGAGGATGATCTCCGGCTCGATCGGGATCTCGGGCGTGTTCGGCAGGTAGCTGGCGCCGATGCCCAGCGCGACCAGCAGCAACGGCGCCGCCACTCCGGTCCGGCGCGCGAACACGGAGGCCGCGATCATGATCGCGAGCCCCGCACCGGCAATCAGAACGATCTCGTGTTCCACACAACAGCACTTTAGAGCGCGGACCCGGGTCCCCCAGGGAACAACCAGTGACTCTCACTGGTGTCAGGCGGCGCCGGCAGCGGCAGATTGGTGCTCGCCGAACCCATCGATTTCTGGAGGACGTCATGAGCAGCACCGATCTGAAGTTCGAAGCCGTCGTCATCCCGGTCGCCGACGCCGACCGCGCCAAGTCCTTCTACACGGACCTCGGCTGGCGGCTGGACGCGGACTTCGCGTTCGACAACGGCTTCCGGGTCGTCCAGTTCACGCCGCCGGGCTCGCCCGCTTCGGTGCAGTTCGGGACGAACATCACCACCGCGGCCCCCGGTACGGCGCAGGGCCTCTACCTGATCGTCACGGACGTGCAGCAGGCTCGGTCCGAGTTGCTCGCCCGTGGTGCGAAGGTCAGCGAGGTGTTTCACCCGGCTGCGCCCGGTGCCCAGTTCGAGGCCGGTGACAGCGGCGCGCGGGCCGCCGGTCCGGCGGAAGACCGGGCGAGCTACAGCTCGTTCGCCACGTTCGACGACCCGGACGGCAACATCTGGCTGCTGCAGGAGATCACCGAACGGCTCCCCGGCCGCGTCGAGGACGCGACGTACACCGGAGTCGACGATCTCGAAGCCGCCCTCCGCCGGGCCGCCGCCGCGCACGGCGAGCACGAGGCGCGGACCGGGGAGGCCGACGAGAACTGGCCCGCCTGGTACGCCGCCTACATGCACGCCGAACGCACCGGGACCGAGCTTCCCCAGTAGCCGGTCAGACAGCCAGGCGGCCGCCGTCGATCGGAAGCGTGGCGCCGTGCACCAGCGACGCCTCGTCGGAGGCGAGGAACACGATGCCCGCGGCCACCTCGTCCGGCATGCCGACGCGCTGCAGCGGAGTGGTGGCAGCGAGGTTCGGCAGGCCGTCCCCCATCACTGCGGTGCCCTCGGTCCGGGTCGGGCCGGGGCTGACCGCGTTCACCCGAACGCCGGCCGGTCCGAACTCGGCGGCCCACGAGCGGGTCAGCAGCTCGACGGCGGCCTTGCTCGCACCGTAGGCCGCCATCCCTGCCATGCCGAAGTACGCGACCATCGTGGTCACATTGACGATCGAACCCGCGCCGCGCGCCGCCATCAGCGGAGCGAGCTCGGCGACCAGGTAGAACGGCGCCCGCACGTTCACCGCGAACACCGCCTCGAAGTCACTCTCCACCGTCTCGGCGGTCGGGCCGAACGGGAAGATGCCGGCGTTGTTCACGAGCACGTCGACGTGCCCGCCACCGAGCTCGAGTGCCTGCTTGGCCAGTGACCGTACGTCGGCCAGGTCCGTGAGATCGGCCGCCACGAAGTCCGCCGTACCGCCCTCGGCCCGGAGTTCCTCGACCGCCTTGGCCCCGCGCGCGGCGTCCCGCCCGCTGATCACCACGTGCGCGCCGCGGCGCGCGAGCTGCCCGGCCACGGCGCGGCCGATCCCACTGTTGCCGCCGGTCACGAGTGCGGTCCGGCCGGCGAAATCCTGCGTCATATCGGGTCCATCCTTCGAAGTGGTTCGGGTTGGTGGCCCCGATAGTTCGCCGATCAAATTGGAGTATCAACTCCAAAGTTTGTACGGTGGACGCCATGACCACCACTGCGCGCCGGCTCACCAAGAAGGGCCAGGCGACCCGGGACCGGATCGTCGGCGCCGCGGCCCAGCTGATGCTCGAGCAGGGTGTCGCCAGGACGACGATCGAGGACATCCAGGCCGCGGCCGGCGTCAGCCCGTCGCAGCTGTACCACTACTTCCCCGGCAAGGACGCCCTGGTCAGCGCAGTGGTCGACCACCAGGCGAGCCAGGTGCTGCACATCCACCAGGCATGCCTGCAGAGCGTCGACAGCATCGATTCGCTGCGCCAGTGGCGGGACGTGATGGTCAACATCATCACCGAGATGCACTGCGTCGGCGGGTGTCCGCTCGGCTCCCTGGCCAGCGACCTCTCTGACGCCGATCCGCTCGCCCGGACCCAACTGGCCGCCGCCTTCTCCCGCTGGCAGGAGCTGATCCGGCAGGGACTGGCCGACATGCAGCAGCGTGGCGAACTCGCCGCGGACGCGAACCCGGGTGAGCTCGCGGTCGCGATGCTCGCGGCGGTCCAGGGCGGGCTGCTGCTCAGCCAGGTCAATCGGGACCCGGCGCCGCTGCGAATCGCGGTCGACACGATGATCGACCACCTGCACAACCTCACCCGGACCGCGATTCCGTAGGGTTCACCCCATGGGTAGCAGTGTCTACGTCGCTTCGGTGGAAGGTACGACCGGCAAATCCACGGTCGCGCTCGGTGTCCTCCACCAGCTGTCCCGCCGGGTCGGACGGGTGGCCGTTTTCCGCCCGATCGTGCGCGCGGACACCGCGACACACGGCGGTCGTGACTACGTCCTCGACCTGCTGATCTCGCAGGACGCGGTCGAGCAGTCGTACGAGGACGGGGTCGGCGTCACGTACGACGACGTCCACGAGAACCCTGATGCGGCACTGGACACGATCGTGCAGCGGTACCGCGCGATCGCCGAGCGGGCGGATGCGGTACTGGTCGTCGGCAGCGACTACACCGACGTCGGCACGCCGACCGAGTTCTCGTTCAACGCCAAGATCGCGGCCAACCTCGGTGCGCCGGTCCTGCTCGTGGTGAACGGGCTGAACCGCTCCGCCCACGATGTCCGCACGATCGCGGAGATCTCGGTCGCCGAGCTGACCGCGAACCACGGCACGCTCTTCGCCGTGATCGTGAACCGCGCCGACGCGATGAGCACCGAGGACGGCAAGTCGCTGGTCGCCGCGCTCGACGGGATCGGCGCCCCGACGTTCGCGATTCCCGAGGAGCCGCTGCTCAACCAGCCGCTGGTCGCGGATCTGCTCGCGCCGGTCGAGGGCCGGCTGCTCAGCGGGGACCCGCAACTGCTGGACCGCGAGGTCAGCGGCCTGGTGGTCGCCGGGATGACGATGCCGAACGTACTGGATCGCCTGTTCGACGGCGCCGCGGTCGTCACCGCCGGGGACCGCCCGGAGGTTGTCCTCGGTGTCCTGATGGCGCATGCCTCGAGAAACTTCCCGCAAATCTCCGCGATCGTGCTGAACGGCGGCTTCGAGCTGCCCCGCCAGGTCCAGCGCCTGATCGAGGGCCTCGGCGTCACACTGCCGATCATCGAGACCGACCTCGGGACGCAGGCCACCTCCGCGAACCTCTCCGCGGTCCGAGGCCGACTCACCAAGGACGCGCCGCGCAAGGTACAGACCGCGCTGGCGCTGTTCGACCGGTACGTCGACGGCACGACGCTGCTCGACCAGCTCGCGCTCGCCCGGAGCAGTGCGGTGACGCCGCTGATGTTCGAGCACCAGCTCGTCGATCGGGCGGTGTCGGAGCGCCGGCACATTGTGCTGCCCGAGGGCGAGGAGGAGCGGATCCTGCGCGCGGCCGACGTCCTGCTGCGCCGCGGCGTGGCCGACTTGACCCTGCTCGGCGATCCGACCGTGATCAGCGCGAAGGCCGCGAGCCTCGGCGTCGATGTGAGCGCGGCGCAGCTCGTCCACCCGGAGCACAGCGACCTGTCCGAGCGGTTCGCCGCCGAGTACCACCGGCTGCGGCAGCATCGCGGCGTCGACCTCGACCGGGCCCGCGAGCTCGTCCGGGACGTGTCGTACTTCGGCACCATGATGGTGCAGCTCGGCCTCGCCGATGGGATGGTGTCGGGCGCGATCCACACCACCGCCCACACGATCCGCCCGGCCCTCGAGGTGGTGAAGACCGTCCCGGACGTCTCGGTCGTCTCCTCGGTGTTCTTCATGTGCCTGGAGAACCAGGTCCTGGTGTACGGCGACTGCGCGGTGAACCCGGACCCGACCGCGGAGCAGCTCGCCGACATCGCGATCTCGTCCGCCGCGACCGCGACCGCGTTCGGCGTGGAGCCGCGCGTCGCGATGCTGTCGTACTCGACCGGCTCATCGGGTACCGGCACCGACGTTGAGAAGGTGTCCAAGGCAACGAGCCTGGTGCGCGAACGGGCACCGCAGCTCCCGGTCGAGGGCCCGATTCAGTACGACGCCGCGATCGACAGCGCGGTGGCACGGACGAAGCTGCCGGACTCCCCGGTCGCCGGACGCGCGACGGTGTTCGTGTTTCCGGATCTGAACACCGGCAACAACACCTACAAGGCGGTGCAGCGCTCGGCGAACGCGGTCGCGGTCGGCCCGGTTTTGCAGGGTCTGCGCAAGCCGGTCAACGACCTGTCCCGCGGCGCGACCGTTCGCGACATCATCAACACCGTCGCCATCACGGCGATCCAGGCCCAGCTCTAGACCATCCGGACATCACCGGCGCGGCCCGCCGCGCCAGGAGGACCCATGACTCAGCACGTGCTCGTCGTCAACGCCGGATCCTCGTCGCTCAAGTACAGCCTGATCGACGCCAAGTCCGGCGCCGCGGCCGCGACCGGCCTGGTCGAACGGATCGGCGAGGACGAGAGCCACCACGTGCACCACGGACCGGACGGTGACGCGGAGAACGACGAGCCGGTCGCCGACCACGAGGCGGCGCTGGAGGCCGCCGTCCAGGCCTTCGAGGACCACGGCCCCGCGCTCGGCGCCGTCGAGATCGTCGCCGTCGGCCACCGCGTCGTGCACGGCGGCGACCGGTTCGCGGCGCCGGCGCTGGTCGACGACGAACTGATCGACGCGGTCACCGAGCTGGTCCCGCTCGCCCCACTGCACAACCCGGCGAACCTCGAAGGCATCAAGGTCGCGCGGCGGCTGCTGCCCGACCTGCCGCACGTCGCGGTCTTCGACACCGCGTTCCACCAGACGTTGCCGCCGTACGCCTATACCTATGCGGTGCCGAGCTCGTGGCAGGACGAGTTCGGGATCCGCCGATACGGGTTCCACGGGACGTCGCACTCGTTCGTGGCGGGCGAGGCCGCGAAACTGCTCGGTCGGGACCTGAAGGACGTCAACCTGATCGTGCTGCATCTCGGCAACGGCTGCTCGGCCGCTGCGGTGCGCGGCGGTACGTCGGTGGACACCTCGATGGGGCTGACCCCACTCGAAGGCCTCGTGATGGGCACCCGCTCGGGCGACCTCGATCCGGCGATCCACGGGCACCTGGCGCGGGTCGCGGGCCGGACTGCCGAGGAGACCGACCGCGCCCTCAACTCCGAGTCCGGGCTGAAGGGTCTCGCCGGGGTCAACGACTTCCGCGAGATCATGAAGCGCCGCGCAGCCGGTGACGAGCGCGCGCAGCTCGCGTTCGACGTGTACTGCTACCGGCTCAAGAAGTACGTCGGCGCGTACTACGCCGTGCTCGGCACGGTCGACGCGATCGTCTTCACGGCCGGCGTCGGCCAGCACTCCGCCGAGGCGCGCGCCGCCGCGCTGCAGGGCCTGGAGCACCTCGGCATCCACATCGACCCGGTCCGCAACGCCGGCCCCGACGAACGCTTCGCCTCCACCGGCGACAGCCCGGTCGCCGTCCTGGTCATCCCCACCAACGAGGAGTGGGAGATCGCCCGGCAGGCCGTCGAGGTCATCGCCGACCGGTAGGCCCTCGGGACCTTCGGCCCTACTCCCCCGCCCGCCGCGCAGGCAGGCTCGTGACCACGAACCGTTCGAAAGTCGGCGGCAGTGGGTACTGAGGTCGGCAGGCAACGCCGGGTGGGTCCATCAGCCGTCGGCTCCTCGCCCGGCGAGGGAGCTGATCATGACGCATGCCCGAGGCAACACCACCAGCGCCTCTCCATGGCTGATGCTCGCCGTCGCCACGGTCGGGTTCGCGGTCAACTTCTGGGCCTGGGCGCTGCTCAGCCCGCTCGGCCCACTCTTCCGGACCCAGGGCACACTCGGCGCGCTGACCGAGTCCGACGTGGCGCTGCTGGTCGCCGTCCCGGTGATCGTCGGCTCGCTCGGGCGGATCCCGATCGGCGCGCTGACCGACCGGTACGGCGGCCGCGTGATGTTCCCGCTGGTCTCCGCGGCGACGATCGTGCCGATTCTGTTCATCGGCTTCTTCGCGCTCGACTCGTACGTCGCGCTGCTGATCGGCGGCTTCTTCCTCGGCATCGGCGGCACCGCGTTCGCGGTCGGCGTGCCGTTCGTGAACGCCTGGTTTCCGCCGGAGCGCCGCGGTCTCGCGGTCGGCATCTTCGGCGCCGGCATGGGCGGTACGGCGATCAGCGCACTCACCACCGTCACGCTGTACGGCGAGGCCGGGCACCGCGTGCCGTTCATGCTCACCGCGGTCTGCCTGGCCGCGTACGCCGTACTCGCCTGGCTCGTGCTCCGCGACGCGCCCGGCCGCACCCCGGCGCAGGGCGGTTTCGGCCGCCGGCTGGTGGCGAACGCAAAACTCCCGATCAGCTGGCAGGCCTGCATCCTGTACGCGGTCGCGTTCGGCGGGTACGTCGCGTTCTCCGTGTACCTGCCGTCGTACCTGAAGACCGCCTATGACCTGGACGCCGCGGACGCGGCCAACCGGATGGCCGGCTTCGTGCTCGTCGCCGTCGTGATGCGCCCGGTCGGCGGGTGGCTGTCGGACAAGCTCGGGCCGATTCCGGTGCTGGCCGGTTGTTTCGCGATCGTCACGGTCGGGGCCGCGGTCGCCTCGACGACACCGCTGCTCGAGCACGTCGGAACCGTTGCCTTCCTCGGGATGGCGGCCGCGCTCGGCGGCGGCAGCGGCGCCACGTTCGCGCTGGTAGCCAAGGTCACCGATCCCGGTCGCGTCGGCGGCGTCACCGGTCTGGTCGGTGCAGCAGGCGGTCTCGGCGGATTCGTACCGCCGCTGATCATGGGGTACGTCTACGGCCGCACGCAGTCGTACGGCATCGGGCTGGTGCTGCTGTCGGTCACCGCGGCCTTGACGCTGGTGCTGACGTTGACGATCGTGAGAAGGACCGCCCAGCCAGACCGGCAGAATGCGCGCACCGCGACCAGCGAAGGAACCGCATGAGCACTGGGGCTCGTCCGGAGGACACCACGGCTGCGGGTCTCGACGGACCGCTGAGCGAGGCGCTGGTCCGGACCCGGCGCTATTTCACTCGCGGCAAGGTCTCCGACGACCTGCGCACACTGACCAAACAAGGCGGTCGTGGCGCCGACGACTTCTACCGCGACCGGTGGAGCCACGACAAGGTCGTCCGGTCGACCCACGGTGTGAACTGCACGGGCTCCTGCTCGTGGAAGGTGTACGTCAAGGACGGCATCATCACCTGGGAGACGCAGCAGACCGACTACCCGTCGGTCGGTCCGGACAAGCCGGAGTACGAGCCACGCGGCTGCCCTCGCGGCGCCGCGTTCTCGTGGTACACCTACTCCCCCACGCGCATCCGCTACCCGTACGTGCGCGGCGTACTGCTCGACCTCTATCGCCAGGCGAAGGCGCAGTACGGCGACCCGGTGGCGGCGTGGGCGCACATCGTCGACGATCCGGAGCTGGCGCACCGCTACAAGGCGGCCCGCGGGAAAGGCGGCCTGGTCCGTTCGACCTGGGACGAGGCGACCGAGCTGGTCGCGGCGGCGTACGTGCACACGCTGCAGAAGTGGGGCCCTGACCGGATTGCGGGCTTCTCCCCGATCCCGGCGATGTCGATGGTGTCGCACGCCTCGGGTGCGCGGTTCACCTCGCTGATCGGCGGCACGATGCTGTCGTTCTACGACTGGTACGCCGATCTGCCCGTCGCGTCGCCGCAGGTGTTCGGCGACCAGACCGACGTCCCGGAGTCCGGCGACTGGTGGGACGCCGGTTACCTGATCATGTGGGGTTCGAACCTGCCGGTCACGCGGACGCCCGACGCGCATTGGATGGCCGAGGCGCGCTACCGCGGGCAGAAGGTGGTCGCGGTGGCGCCGGACTACGCCGACAACGTGAAGTTCGCGGACGAATGGTTGCCGGCGGCACCTGGTACCGACGGCGCGCTGGCGATGGCGATGGGACACGTGATCCTCAAGGAGTTCTTCGTCGACCGGACCACGCCGTACTTCGTCCGCTACGCGAAGTCGTACACCGATCTGCCGTACCTGATTCGCCTGGACGCGACCGAGGAGGGCTACCGCCCGGGCAAGTTCCTGACCGCGGCGGACCTCGGCAGCACCGAGGAGAACGCCGCGTTCAAGACCGTTGTCCTCGATGCGGCCACCGATGCGCCGGTCGTGCCGAACGGGTCGTTGGGGCATCGGTTCGGCGAGGCGGGCAAGGGTCTGTGGAACCTCGACCTGGGCTCGACCGATCCGCTCCTCACCGTGCTGGGCGGCGAGAGCGTCACCGTCGAGCTGCCCCGCTTCGACCGGACCGGTCCGTTGCGCCGCGGCGTACCCGTACGGCGGATCGGAGATCACCTCGTCACCACCGTCTACGACCTTGTGCTCGCCCAGTACGGCGTACCGCGGCCCGGGCTGCCCGGCGAGTGGGCCGAGTCGTACGACGACCTCGTGCCGTACACACCTGCCTGGCAGGAGCCGATCACCGGCGTACCGGCCGCGGCCGCGGCGCGGATCGCGCGCGAGTTCGCCCAGAACGCCGAGGACTCCAACGGCCGGTCGATGATCGTGATGGGGGCCGGGACCAACCATTGGTTCCACTCGGACACGATCTATCGCGCGTTCCTCGCGCTGACCACGCTCACCGGATGCCAGGGCGTGAACGGCGGCGGCTGGGCGCACTACGTCGGGCAGGAGAAGTGCCGGCCGGTCACCGGGTGGGCGCAGCTCGCCTTCGGGCTGGACTGGGTGCGGCCGCCGCGGCAGATGATCCAGACGGCGTACTGGTACCTGCACACGGATCAGTTTCGCTACGACTCGTTCGGCGCGGACACCTTCGTCGGGGGGTCCGGCAGTGCGACCAGCAGCATCAGCGGCAAGACCACCGCGGACCTGATCGCGATGAGCGCGCGGCTCGGGTGGATGCCGTCGTACCCGACCTTCGACCGCAATCCGCACGACCTCGCCGACGAGGCCGCGGCAGCGGGACGGCCGGTCGCCGAGCACATCGTGGACCAATTGAAGTCCGGTGACCTCCGGTTCGCCTGCGAGGACCCGGACGCACCCGAGAACTTCCCGCGCATCCTGTCGGTCTGGCGCGCGAATCTGCTCGGATCGTCTGCCAAGGGCAACGAGTACTTCCTCGAGCACCTGCTCGGTGCCGGATCCTCCCTGCGCGCGTCCGAAGGCGTGCATCCCCAGGAGGTCGAGTGGCACGACGAAGCGCCGCGCGGAAAGCTCGATCTGCTGCTGACGCTCGACTTCCGGCAGACCAGTACGACGATCTTCTCGGACGTCGTGCTGCCCGCGGCGACCTGGTACGAGAAGCACGACCTGAACACCACCGACATGCATCCGTTCGTGCACTCGTTCAACCCCGCGATCGCGCCGCCGTGGCAGACCCGGACAGACTGGGACGCGTGGCAGACCATCGCGGAGAAGTTCAGCGAGCTCGCGGCCACTCACCTCGGGACGCGTCGCGACGTCGTCGCCGTACCGCTGCTGCACGACACCCCGGACGAGCTCGCCACCCCGCACGGCATCGTCCGTGACTGGAAGGCCGGCGAGTGCGAGCCGGTCCCGGGGGTCACGATGCCCAAGCTCGTCCAGGTCGAACGCGACTACACCGCAGTCGCCGCGAAGATGGCCGCGCTCGGTCCGCTGATGGACACGCTCGGCGCGACCACGAAGGGCGTGACGTACGACGAGGCGGCCTCGGTGGAGTACCTGCGCGCCAAGAACGGCACCATCCGCGGCGGACCCGCCGACGGCCGCCCGTCACTGCGCCGCGACCTGCACGCGTGCGAAGCGATCCTGGCGCTGTCCGGGACGACGAACGGCCGGCTCGCGACCGAGGGATTCAAGACGCTCGAAGCCCGCGTCGGCAAGCCGCTGCACGACCTCGCGGCGGAACACGAGGGCAAGCAGATCACCTTCGCCGACACGCAGGCCGCGCCGGTGCCGGTGATCACCTCACCCGAATGGTCCGGCTCCGAGTCGGGCGGGCGCCGATACTCGCCGTTCACGATCAACGTCGAGCGGTTCAAGCCATGGCACACGCTGACCGGGCGTCAGCACTTCTACCTCGACCACGACTGGATGGCCGAGCTCGGCGAGAACCTGCCCGTGTACCGCGGGCCGCTCGACCTGGGCGCAATGTTCGCCGAGCCCGCGATCGGCACCGTCAGCGAACTCGGCGTCGCGGTTCGGTACCTCACGCCGCACAACAAGTGGTCGATCCATTCGGAGTACCAGGACAACCTGTTCATGCTGTCGCTCAGCCGCGGCGGGCAGACGATCTGGATCAGCGACACCGACGCCGCCAAGGCCGGGATCGCGGACAACGACTGGATCGAGGCTGTCAACCGCAACGGCGTCGTGGTGGCCCGTGCGATCGTCTCGCACCGGATGCCCGCCGGCACGGTCTACATGCATCACGCCCAGGACCGGCTGATCGACGTACCGCTCGCCGAGACGTCCGGGAAACGCGGCGGCATCCACAACTCGCTCACCCGGCTGCTGATCAAGCCGTCGCACCTGATCGGCGGGTACGCCCAGCTCTCCTTCGCCTTCAACTACCTCGGGCCGACCGGGAACCAGCGCGATGAGGTCACCGTGATCCGTAAGCGCTCGCAGGAGGTGACGTACTGATGCGGGTGATGGCGCAGTTGGCGATGGTGATGAACCTGGACAAGTGCATCGGGTGCCACACCTGCTCGGTCACCTGCAAGCAGGCGTGGACGAACCGGACCGGCACCGAGTACGTCTGGTTCAACAACGTCGAGACGCGACCCGGACAGGGCTACCCGCGCACGTACGAGGACCAGGAGACCTGGAAGGGCGGCTGGACGCTCAACCGGCGCGGACGGCTCGCGCTCAAGGGCGGCGGCCGGCTGAAGAAGCTGCTGACGATCTTCGCGAACCCGAAGCTGCCGTCGATCAACGACTACTACGAGCCCTGGACCTACGACTACGCCAACCTGACCGACGCGCCGGCCCAGCAGCACACGCCGGTCGCCCGGCCGAAGTCGCTGATCTCCGGCGAGAACCTGAACATCTCCTGGTCGGCGAACTGGGACGACGACCTCGGCGGCTCCGCGGCGACCGCCGACCGCGACCCGGTCCTGCAACAGGTCCGCAAGCAGGTCGGCGACAAGGTCAAGTTCTCGTTCGAGCAGACGTTCATGTTCTACCTGCCACGGATCTGCGAACACTGCCTGAACCCGTCCTGTGCGGCGTCCTGCCCGAGCGGCGCGATCTACAAGCGCACCGAGGACGGCATCGTGCTGGTCGACCAGGACCGCTGCCGCGGCTGGCGGATGTGTGTGTCGGGCTGCCCGTACAAGAAGGTCTACTTCAACCACCGCACCGGCAAGGCGGAGAAGTGCACGTTCTGCTTCCCGCGCGTCGAGGTCGGCCTCCCGACGGTGTGCTCCGAAACGTGCGTCGGCCGGCTGCGCTACATCGGCGTCGTGCTGTACGACGCGGACCGGGTCCTCGAGGCGGCCTCCGTACCGGACGAGCACGACCTGTACGACGCACAGCGATCCGTGCTGCTCGACCCTGAGGACTCCGCGGTGATCCGGGCGGCCGAGCGGGCGGGCATCCCGCGCGACTGGATCGAGGCGGCGCGGCGCTCGCCGGTGTACGCGTTGATCAACCGGTACCAGGTGGCGCTGCCGCTGCATCCGGAGTACCGCACGCTCCCGATGGTCTGGTACATCCCGCCGCTGTCGCCAGTCGTCGACGTGGTCCGTGAGACGGGCCAGGACGCCGAGGGCCGGGACAACCTGTTCGCGGCGATCGAGGCGCTGCGGATCCCGATCGAGTACCTGGCCGAGCTGTTCACGGCCGGCGATGTCGCGCCGGTCGACCGGGTGCTGCGCAAGCTGGCCGCGATGCGCTCGTACCTGCGCGACATCAACCTCGGCCGCGACCCCGACGCGTCGATCCCCGCGGCCGTCGGCATGGCCGAGGAGGAACTGTACGACATGTACCGGCTACTCGCCCTGGCCAAGTACGACGAGCGCTACGTGATCCCGACCGCGCACCCGGAAGCAGAGCAGCAGGCGCACGCCCTCGAGGAACTGGCAACCGAGTGCGCCCTCGACTACGAAGGCGGACCCGGGATGGGCGGCTCGGGGCCGTTCGGCGAAGGCTCCGGCGGACCGACGCCGATCGCGGTCGAGAACTTCCGGATGCTCAAGGACCGCCAGACCTCGGAAAGCATCGCCTCCCCGGACGACAAGCAGGCCCGGGTCAACCTGCTCAACTGGGACGGCAAGGGCAAGCCCGACGGCCTGTTCCCACCGCGGTCCGGCGACGGGGAGGGCCAGCCATGAAGTATCCCGCCCCGGCCTTGCCCGCCGAACAGCTGACCATCGCCTGGCAGTCGGCGTCCCTGCTGCTCGACTATCCCGACGAGTCGCTGCTCGACCGGCTGTCGTTCATCGACCGGGCCGCGAGCACGCTGCCGGCCGTCGTGGCCGAGCCGCTCGCCGGCACTGTCGCGCAGCTTGCCGCCGGCAACCTCCAGGAGCTCCAGGCGCGGTACGTCGAGACGTTCGACAACCGCCGCCGGCACAACCTGTACCTGACGTACTTCGCGCACGGCGACACCCGCCGCCGCGGGGTCGCGCTGCTGCGCTTCAAGCAGAGCTATCTCCGGTCCGGGTTCGTCCTCGACGACTCCGAGTTGCCCGATCACCTGTGCGTCGTCCTCGAGTACGCCGCCACGGTCGACCAGAAGCTCGGCTACCGGCTCCTGCTCGACCACCGCGCGGGGCTCGAACTGCTCCGGGTCGCCTTGGCCGAGGCCGATTCGCCCTGGTCCGGCGCCGTACGCGCCGTCACCGCGACCTTCCCGCCGCTGCGCGGCGACGAACGCGACGCGATCGCCCGGCTCGCGGCCGAAGGTCCACCCCAGGAAGAGGTCGGACTCCAGCCCTATCCCGGAGCCCGCTGATGGACCAGTTCCTCTGGGTGGTCGTGCCCTACATCTGCCTGACGGTGTTCGTCGTCGGACACGTCTGGCGGTACCGGTACGACAAGTTCGGCTGGACCACCCGCTCGTCGCAGCTGTACGAGAGCCGCCTGCTGCGCTGGGGCAGCCCGCTGTTCCACTTCGGCATCCTGGCGGTGTTCCTCGGCCATGTGATGGGCCTAGGGATCCCGAAGTCCTGGACCGAGGCGATCGGCGTCTCCGAAGGCCTCTACCACTTCCTCGCCGTCTCGGTCGGCGCGGTCGCCGGCTTCTGCACTCTGGCCGGCCTGACGATCCTGATCTACCGCCGGCGGACGGTCGGGCCGGTCTTCTCCGCCACCACGCGGATGGACAAGCTGATGTACGCCGTCCTCGCAGCCGTCATCCTGCTGGGCCTGGCCAACACCGTGCTCGCCAACATCTTCGGGCACTACGACTATCGCGAAGGTGTGTCGGTCTGGTTCCGCGGCATCTTCCGCTTCGACCTGCACCCGGAGCTGATGGCCGAGGCGCCGCTGACCTTCCAGTTGCACGGACTCGTCGCAATCGGCCTGTTCGCCCTGTGGCCGTTCACGCGGCTGGTGCACGTGTTCAGCGCACCTCTCGGCTACCTGACGCGGCCCTACATCGTCTACCGAAGCCGCGACGCCCGCCCGGCCAGCCACTCCCCTCGCCGGGGCTGGGACGCCCGCTAGCTCGGCAATGCTCCCCTGACTCCGTGCGTTCGTTACGGCTGGCGCGCCCGGTAGAAGCTGACCCCCGGCCGATCGCGCGTGCCGTGGAGAGGGTCGAGGGTGACGCGGCCGCGCACTCCGTGCAGGTTGTGCAACGGATCCTCAGCCTGCGCCACCTTGAGCGACTCGGGTACAGCTGGCTGGCCACACCGGCGTACCTGCCTTGACTGTGCACGCCGTACCGCGACGGTGCCGGCTGAACCGCCTGTCGAATCTGAACCGCTACATCGACGCCGTCCGCCGCTACAACCCGCCCTCTCACTGCGCGTTGCTGCACGCCGACGTCAAGAAGGCTCGGCAACATCCCCGACGGTGGCGTGCCGCCGCCTCGTCGACCGCCAACAAGAAGCGCGGCCGCCACACCCGATCGCCCACCACAACCCCAAGCTCGGGACCGCGTCCGTACACATGGCAGCAGTCGTCCGGATGACCTACGACGCGTCACCTGGGAGTACGTCGACGCCGAGCCGAAGGCCGCACCACCAAAGGGATCCGACGCTGCCGCAGCGCTGACCTAGCCAGACAGATCTACTGACACCTCAACGCCACCGGCATCCCTACACCCAAGAGAAACACGGCGCGCTGATGCGCTCGGACGACTGGGCGCCACCGAACTCGCTCCCTCTCCGAACCGCAACTGCGCCTCACCCAGGCGGACGACGCCTTGTTCTCCACCCTGGCCGGCCAGCCCTCCACCGCGCCCCGCACCGGATGCCACCCTCACCCCACAGCCGCGGCACCCGCAAGCGTGAAACCCCTTCTATACAAGGCAAATCAACCCCGAAACCGATTTGCGCGTGACCATCCCGTGACCTACACTAGAACACATGTTCGAATCGGATTTGGATGAGCTCGACACCGCGGACCTGCTGTCCGCGGCGGCCGAGTACGTCCAGATCCGTGAACAGGCCGAGGTCGGCATCCTGCGCGCGGCGCTCGCCTTTGCCGACCGGAACGCGGTCCTCGATTGGCAGGAGGCCGGTGAGTTGCCGCTGCCGGGTCGCGAGCGGCTGCGGGTGTACGGGGGTGAGGGCTGTCCCGGCGTGGCCGAGTTCGC
>NZ_JBEZFT010000045.1:0-9698 GCF_040649595.1 Kribbella sp. NPDC048915
CGCCGCACGGTGGGTTCACCCACCGGGTTGTGGGTTCCCAACCCCTCTGACGGGTTGGGAACCCACAACAGCATGGGTAAACCCACGGTCGGCGAATCCACCCGGCCATGATGCAGAGGTGCTCGCGGGCGCCGACGTCGGCGCCCTGCCGGCCACTCCACTCGCCGGCCCCTCGGCCCGCCCGGCGAGTGCCCCACGCCCTGCCCTACGTCCTGCCCTACGTCCTGCCCTACGTCCTGCCCACCTCGACCTCTCTTCCCACCCCGCTGCCCGTCGTCGGCCAGCCGCCTCCCTGATCCGCGCACGGTGGGTATACCCACGCTGTTGTGGGTTCCTAACCGCTCAGACGGGTTGGGAACCCACAACAGCGTGGGTGAACCCACGGTCGGGGAGACGTTGGCCGTCGCTGAGAGTGGTGTCGTCGAGGCCGGCGTGGGATGTGCGCAGGGCAATCCGCGGGGTCGCGTGGTGAGCCGCGTCGTGGACGGCGTCGTGGACGGCGTCGTGGACGGCGTCGCGGACGGCGTCGCGGACGGCGTCGCGGACGGCGTCGCGGACGGCGTCGCGGCGGGCCGCGCGGTGGGACGCGCGGTGGGCCGCCCGGTGGGCCGCGGACAACGTCGCGGACAGCGTCGTGGACAGCGTCGCGGTGGGCCGCGACTCTGGGCCGCCCGGTGGGCCGCGGACAGCGTCGTGGACGGCGTCGTGGACACGTCGTGGGTGGGGCGGTGCGGGTGGTCAGCTGGCGATGGTGGTCCGGCGGGCGCGGGCGAACGCCTTCCGGATGCGCATCGCCGTACGTGCCGGATGCTGGAGGTCCTCCCACTTGATCCGGACGATTTGCAGACCGAGTTCACGCAGGCGGTCCTCGCGGAGCTTCTCGCGAATCAAGGACTCGGTGGATCCGGCACCGTACTTGATCATGCCGTCGAATTCCACGATCGTGTCGTACTCGGGAAAGTAGAAGTCGACCCTGCCGATCAAGCCTTGGTCGTCATGGAACACCGCCTGAAGGACCGGCTGCGGGAGCCCTTCATTGTGCATGAGTACCCGGAGCAGTGACTCACCCACCGACTCGGCCAAGGGGTTGGCGAAGGCAACCGCGAACCGAATACTCGGCCCACCCGGCCAGCATTCGGTCACGGCCAGCAGCCGGCGGAGTTCGGCCGAGGTCACGTCGGGGCGCCGGAACGCGGCGTCGGCGGACACGACCGCGGTTTCGAGCGACGCCGTACTCGCGGTTTCGACGACCGCACGCGCAGCCGAGGTGACTGCCACATCCTCGATCTCGGTCACATCAGCCGGCGTGAGTTCCGCCTGATGGTGCCGGACGCCGGCCTTTCTCCCACACCGCTCAGTGGTGGTTCTCGTGAGCTGGACTTCAGTCAGATCAACGTCCCACACCGGGATTCCGTGCAGAACGAGGGCCGAGTAGTGGCTCACGACCGCCGATCCGGCACGCATCGAGTTCACCGCGGCGTGGATCAGTCGGCGGTGATGATGCACCGCCCGTTCCCAGGGCGGGAGAGCGTCGAGCTCGACGTGCTCTGTGTACTGTCCACGGCGCAATCGTTCCCAGCGGCCGGCAGCCAGACGTTCGCGGATCTGTTCGGGGCTGTACCCGGCGTTCATCGCCTGGTCGCGGCTGAACACTCCGCCTTGTCTCGACGCGACTCGCTTCAGTTCGGGTTTCACCCCTCAAGGGTCGGTCCTTGCTGCCCGTCTCCGCTGCCCGAATCCCCAATCTGTGGATAACCCTCCGCCACCCCGGCCCCACTCCTCGCCCCACTGGGTCGACCTCCCCACGGTGGGTTCACCCATCGTGTTGTGGGTTCCGCACCCGTCACCAGGGTCAGGAACCCACAACACGGTGGGTGAACCCACCTTGTGTGCCGGTGCGGGCCTCCGAGCTGGCGCGGGCCAGGTCGTGATGAGTGCGGCCCCTGTGGAGCAGCCCGTCGTGGCGCGGGCCGAGCGGCGCAGCCCGTCGTGGCGCGGGAGGGACGGCGCGGGCCGGGTCGTGATGACAGCGGCCCGTTGTGGCGCGGGCCGGGTCGTGATGACAGCGGATTGCAGCGGCCCGTCGTGGAGCGGTCCGTCGTGCAGCGAGCCGTTGTGGGGCGGGTCGTTCTGGGGCGGGTCGTTCTGGGGCGGGTCGCGGTGGGGGCGGGCGGGGTCAGTTGGCGATGCCCGCGGTGGGGGTTTCGGAGGTCAGCCAGGTGGTGAGCAGGCGGGCGCCTGCTCCGGTGGCGCCGGCGGAGTATTCGAAGCGGTCGGACGGGGACTCGGCGATCGACGAGAGGTCCAGGTGGGCCCACGGGATGTCGCCGGCGAAGGCCTTCAGGAACAGTGCGGCGGTGATCGAGCCGGGGCCCTTCGAGCTGTTCACCGAGTCGGCGATCGGGGTAGAGATCAGGTCCTCGTACTCGGCCGGCAGCGGCATCCGCCACAGTTCCTCGCCGGACACCCGGCCGGCGTCGGCGAGGTTGTCCGCGAGCGCGTCGTCGGTCGCGAACATCCCGCCGTACAGCATCGCGCCGAGCGAGACCTTGATCGCGCCGGTCAGCGTCGCGACGTCGACGAGGACGTCGGGCTTCAGTTCCTGCACGGCGTACGCGAGTCCGTCGGCGAGCACCAGCCGGCCCTCGGCGTCGGTGTTCTTCACCTCGGTGGTGCGGCCGCCGTAGTGCCGGATCACGTCGTCGGGGCGGTACGCCGTGCCGGACGGCATGTTCTCCGCGGCGCAGATCAGACCGGTGACGCGGACGTTCGCGCCGAGGTCGCGCAGCGCGGACATCGTCGCGATCACGGAACCGCCGCCGGTCATGTCGCGCTTCATCGACACCATGCCCTCGCGCGGCTTCAGCGACAGGCCGCCGGTGTCGTAGGTGATGCCCTTGCCGACGATCACGACGTACGGCGTCTTCTTGGTGGCACCCTTCGGCGTGTAGTCGAGCCGGATGAACCGCGGCGGCCGGTCCGAACCCCGGCCGACCGCGAGGATACCGCCGAACCCGTCGGCGGCCAGCTTCTTCTCATCCCAGACGGTGACCTCGAGACCGGTGGCGGCGGCGACCTCGGCCGCCCGTGCGGCCAGCCAGGCCGGGTCCTTCTCGTTGGACGGGGTGATCGCGAGCTGCCGCGCGAACCAGCCGGTGCGGCCGATCACCACACCGCGGTCCAGGACCGGCTGCCGCTCGGCCGCCGATCCGTCGGTGAGCGTGACGGTGCCGACCGCGGGCTTGCCGGGCTCGGATTTGAGCGTGTACGAGAACGAGCCGAGCACGACCCCCTCGGCGAACGCCTGCAGCCGGGTGTCGTCGATGCCTTCGGCAACGACCGTGGTCAGTTCGTCCTTGCCGCGGCCGTACCGCGCGACGGCCGCCCCGGCGTGTCGCAGCTCCTTCGCGGTGCCGCCGCCGGCCCCGACCAGCACGATCTCGGTGACGTCACCGGTCAGCAGCGGGTACGACGCGGTGCTGCCGGCGGACGCGGTGAACCCGGTGTCGCGCAGCACCTCGAGCAACCGGCCGAGGTCCACGCCGAGCCGCTCGGCGGCCTCCTTCGCGGCGGCCGGCAGGCCACCGCCGCCCTTCTCGCCGTCACTGTCGCCGTCACCGTCGCCGACGACGAAGACCCAGGTCGACGAACCGTGCACCGGCAGACCGGGCTGCCAGGCAACGACCGGGAGACTGGGAAAGGGAGACGAACTGCTGCGGCGAGCCACGGGGTCGGACCTCACTGTTCGATCAAAGATGTGTGACGAAGCTGCTCAGTGCTGGAGCAATGCTGGAGCAATGCTGAATCGGTGCTGGAACCGGGCACAACAAACCGTAACGACCCCGGTCGGCGCCGGCAGCGGGGGTCTCGGGGCTCCGCGCTCCAGGCGCAGCGTCCCGACACACCCTCACAGGCACCCACCGGGGTCGGAATGTCGGTGGCAGGGGGCAGACCGGCGCCCCCGGGAGGACGTGATCAGCCGACGACGGCCTTCAGTGCGTTCCCGAGCTCGGTCGCCTCTTCGGCGTTGAGCTCGACGACGAGCCGGCCGCCGCCCTCGAGCGGAACCCGCATCACGATCCCGCGGCCCTCCTTGGTGACCTCGAGCGGACCATCGCCCGTCCGCGGCTTCATCGCCGCCATGCGCGCACCCCTTCCCAGTGTCGGTTTTGAGCGACGACACCGCAGCGGATACCGTCGCCGGCGCCGTTGCGGTGATGCGCCGTCGGCGCGTATCGCAGTGTGTATCAGACCCCATTATTCCCGATCTCGGGCCAGAGCCGTGCACCATACGGCAGACTCGAGTCTTGTGCACGCCCGATCAGCCCTCTTCGACCTGTACGGCGACCACCTGCGCGCACGTGGCGCACAGGCCCCGGTCGCGGCTCTCGTCCGGCTGCTCGCACCGCTCGGCGTCCATCCGCCGGCGGTCCGGACAGCCGTCTCCCGGATGGTCCGGCAGGGCTGGCTGGAGCCGGTCCGGATCGAGGGCCAGCCCGGTTACGCGCTGACCGCCCGGGCGCGTCGCCGGCTCGACGACGCGGCCGCCCGGATCTACCGGACGGCGCCCGACGGCACGCCGGTCGGAGCCGGTTTCGAAGGCACCGGCGACTGGGACCGGCACTGGCATCTGGGCATCCTCCGCGAGGTTCCGAACGCGCGCCGCCGTGAGCAGCTGGCGAGCCAACTTTCCTTCCTGGGTTGGGCTCCGCTGTCCGACGGCGCCTGGGTCGGGCTACGCAACGACGCCGAGGTCGACCAGATTCTGGAGATCGAGGGCATCGCCGCGGACCGGTTCCGCGCCCCGGTCGGCGACGACGCCGTGGAGTTCGCCCGGCGGGTCTGGAAACTCGACGAGCTCGGCGCGTCGTACGAGGCCTGGCTGATCGAGGCGAAGGCGCTCGTGGACGCCGCCGGACCCGAGACCAGTGACGAGCAGGCGTTCGCCGTCCGGTCCGAACTGGTGCACGAATGGCGCAAGTTCCTGTTCCGCGATCCGGGGCTGCCGGACGAGCTACTGCCGCCCGACTGGGCCGGCACCAAGGCCGCCGAGTTCTTCGATTTCCACGCCGAACGACTGAGTCCCGCGGCCGGGCGTTTCGTCGACAACTGCCTGACCCAGCACTGAAAATCTCCTGCCGAACCCGAGAAAATCTGACTGACCGTCAAGGAGCTGACCACGATGAGTGATTCCGTCACGTACGCCGTCGCCGAAGGCGTCGCGACCGTCACGCTCAACCGGCCGGACGCGATGAACGCGCTCGACACGCCGACGAAGGTCCTGCTCCGCGACACGGTGCGGGCCGCTGCGGACGACCCGGAGGTGCGGGTCGTCGTCCTGACCGGCACCGGCCGGGCGTTCTGCGTCGGGCAGGACCTCAAGGAGCACATCGGGCTGCTCGAGGCCGACGACCAGGCGGCGCTGTGGAGCACGGTGCCGGACCACTACGCACCGATCGCGCTGGCGCTGGCCGAGATGCCGAAGCCGGTGATCGCGGCGGTCAACGGCGTCGCGGCCGGTGCCGGCGCGTCGATGGCGTTCGCGTGCGACTTCCGGATCGTGGCCGACACCGCCGGCTTCAACGTGGCCTTCGCCGGCATCGGCCTGTCCTGCGACACCGGTATCTCCTGGACGCTCCCCCGGCTGATCGGTCAGGCGAAGGCGCTCGAGCTGCTCTACTTCCCGCGCACCATCCCGGCCGCCGAAGCTCTGGAGCTCGGTCTGGCCAGCTCGGTCGTCCCCGCCGCCAACCTGGGGACGGCGGTCGCCGAGCTGGCCGGGAAGCTCGCAGCGGGGCCGACCGTCGCCTACGGCGCGCTGCGGCAGTCGCTGGCGTACTCGGCCAGTCACACGCTCGCCGAGTCGATCGCATTCGAGGCGACCAAGATGCAGCTCACCGGTGCGACCGAGGATCACCGCAACGCCGTCGAGGCGTTCGTCGCCAAGCAGAAGCCCACGTTCCGCGGGCGCTGATCCGCTCCCAGAGCCTGCTCGGCGGCGCTTGGATTTGAGCGCGAGGTCTTGTAATCGTTTCCGTAAACGATTACAACCTGACCCGTGAGGAAACTGTTGCTGCCGGTCCTGACCGCCGTCACGCTGGCCGGAGGGCTCGTCGTTCCGGGCTCCGTCGCGTCGTCCACGTCCCCTGCGCCGAGCGTCGTACCAGCCGATGCTGTCGAGCCGGGGACCATCCAGTCGGCGTCGATGCGCTCCGCCGTACTCCGCGAGGACATCAACTACAACGTCTACCTGCCCGCCGGGTACGCCGGGTCGGACCGGCGCTACCCGGTCATCTACCTGCTGCACGGCCGCGGCGACTCGATGAGCGCCTGGACGCAGGTGAAGAGCCGGCTCGACGAGCTGATCGGCCGCGGCGAAATCCCGCCGACGATCGCGATCATGCCGGACGCACCGTGGAGCAGCCGCGCGAGCTGGTACGTCGACTCCGCGTACACCGGTACCGACCGCGGACGGCCCGTCGAAACCGCGTTCCTGCGTGATCTCGTACCGCAGATCGACTCGACCTACCGCACGATCGCCGATCGCACCGGCCGCGCGATCGCCGGGTACTCGATGGGCGGCGCCGGCGCGCTGCGGTACTCGCTCGCCCATCCGCAGGTGTTCGGCGCGGCCGTCGTGCTCAGTCCGGCGGTGTACTTCCCGTTGCCGCCGAGCGATTCGAGTACCCGCGAATTCGGTGCCTTCGGCAAGGGAAAGGATCCGTTCGTCGAGGCGACGTACCTCAAGCTGAACTGGCCGGCCGCGCTGAGGTCGTTCGCGGCCACCGGTCTGCGCTCGCACCTCTACCTCGCGGTCGGTGACGACGAGTACAAGAATCCGAAGGCGATCGACGCGACGCACGACCTCGATTTCGAGACGCATGTGGTCTTCAACCAGGTGGCGCGACAGCCGAACCTGACGTCGGAGTTCCGGGTCGTCGACGGCGGCCACGACTGGGACGTCTGGGGTCCGGCGTTCGCCGACGGAGCGAAGTACATCTTCCAGTACCTCGGGAAGCCGCCCGCGACGCCGATGCAGGCCGCGATCGTCGGTACGCCCGGCGAGGATCGCGCCGGCGGCATCGCGACCGATGCCTCAGGCAACGTTTACCAGGCGGTGGCCGCGGCGGGTGCGCTGGACGGGCAGCCGTACGCGGGCGGGACAGATGTCGCGCTGATCAAGTTCCGCGCCGACGGGTCGCGGGAGTGGACACGGTCGCTGGGCACCGCTGGGACCGAGCGTGCGTACGGCGTTGCCGTGGACGCGCAGGGACGCGTCGTCGTCACCGGGTACACGAACGGAAACCTCGACGGCGCGCATTCAGGAAACGCGACCGACGATGCGTTCGTGGCGCAGTACGACGCTGCGGGGAATCGCCAGTGGATCACGCAGTTCGGCGTACCCGGCGTGGCGGATCGCGGATACTCGCTGGCTGTCGACGGGGCCGCGTTGTACGTCGGCGGTTATACGAAGGGCGCTCTGGATGGGGCGAATCAGGGCGACAAGGACACGTTCGTCGCGCGGTTCCACGGCGACGGTCGGCAGGTGTGGGTGCGGCAAGGCGGCAGCGCCGGCGAGGACAAGGGCATGGCGATCGCTGTGTCGGGTGGGGCGGTCTACCTGGCCGGGATGACGGCCGGTTCGTCCAGTGGCGGTATCGACGGTTTCCTGGCGCGGTACTCGTCCGACGGCGATGCAGTGTGGACGAAGGAGTTCGGTACATCGGCGTCCGACGAGGTGTGGTCTCTCGCGGCGGACCCTTCGGGTGGCGTGTACCTGGCCGGCTACACCGCGGGCGGTTTCGCGGGGCCCTTGGCCGGGGACAAGGACATCCTCGTCGCGCGCGCCGACGCGGACGGCGTACTGACGTGGCGGGATCAGTTCGGCACGACCGGAAACGACAAGGGAGCTGCCGTGGCGGTCGATCCGAGCGGGGCGGTGTACGTCGGCGGCTTCACGGACGGATCGCTGGTGTCGCCGCTGGGCAAGTTCGATGGAGTGCTGGCGAAGTACGCGCCGGATCACACGCGGGTGTGGACGCGGCAGTTCGGTACGGCGGACGACGATGCGGCCGATGCTTTCGCCGAGGCGAATCTGTTCCTCGCGACGACATCTGGCGGCACCCAGTTGACCGGGTTGACGGGGACCGATGCGTTCCGGACCGCGTTCACGGCCGACGGCGTCAACGCGTTGCCGTAGAGGTGAGTGTCCGGCCTCGCGGCCGGACACCCCTCAAACGTTTGGTGGGCCCCACGACCACGTTCCGGCCGGGCGAGTCACGGCCGGACAACCACCTGACAGTCGGGGAGCCCGCGAATACCTCATCACGTTGAGTACCCGGAGCACAACTCGTTCAGCCGTTTGTCTTCGGTTTCGCCCAAAGTTCCTTTTGCAGATGCAAAAGGCTTCTGCACGTGCACGCGTTTTACCGGGCTATACAGGTTGCCAAGTGGTCGTTCACGATGCCGGTGGCCTGCATCAACGCGTACGCCGTGGTGGGTCCGACGAAGACGAAACCCTTCTTCTTCAGGGCTTTCGACATCGCCACGGACTCGGGTGTCGTCGCCGGGACGTCGGCGAGCGTCTTCGGGGCCTTGTGCTCGGCGGGACGGAACGACCAGAGCAGCTCGGTGAACTCGCCCGGCGCCAACTCGAGCAGGGCGCGCGCGTTGGAGATCGTCGCGTTGATCTTCAGCCGGTTGCGGACGATCCCCGGGTCGGCCATCAGCCGCTCGAAGTCGGTCTCGTCGTACTGCGCGATCTTCGCCGGGTCGAAATGCGCGAACGCGGCCCGGAAGTTCTCCCGTTTGCGGAGGATCGTGATCCACGACAGCCCGGACTGGAACCCCTCGAGGGTCATCCGCTCGAACAGCCCGACGTCGTCGCGGATCTCGTTGCCCCACTCGTTGTCGTGATACGCGACGTACTCCGGCGCCGAGGTCGCCCACCCGCACCGCGGCTGCCCGTCCGGCCCGATCACCGTCATCCCCGCACCTCCCGAACCAGCCGTCGCAACGAGATCCGCATCATCACCTCGAACGCGCGCCCGACCACCGGCCAGCTCCACACCCCCAGCTTGCCGAGCGGTGGCAGCACGTCTTCGGCCCAGCTGAACCTGCTGGCGGTGGCGGTCGGCTCGATGCCGAAGGTGCCGGTGCCTCGGACGACGGTGCCGAGGTGCTTGACCGTACATTCGCGGGGTGGGTCCCAGGTGGTGATGACCATGTCGTCAGTGAACCCGATGCCACCGACAGAAGTCCGCGCCGCGACTCCCCCACCGACGCCGGTGCCGTCGTTCTCCGTCGCCCAGACGCGCGTGAACAACATCCAGCGGGACTGGCGGTTCCAGTCCATCACCACGTCCCAGGCCGCCTCGGGCGTCAGCGGCAGCTCGACCGACGCTTCCGCGTGACAGCTCCGCGCCTCACTCATCAGCTCGGCCGCTGATAAGCACCCTCACCAGCCTGATCGGCCGGCGGCCAGAACTGCCACCCTTCCCCATCCCCCGCACTTCGCTCCCCGGACCCGTTGGCCTCCGCGCCCGGCACCTGCTCCCCCTGCTGCAGCCCCTGGGCCTGGGAGGTGTCGTACTGCGAAGCACCCTCCGCCTGGCCTGGGCCGTCGTACTGCGTGTCCGGAGACCGGCGCGGAGCGTCGTACTGCGCATCCGCGGACTGGTGCGGAGCGTCGTACCGCG